>CAYTQD010000004.1:0-50695 GCA_964439995.1 uncultured Nitrososphaeraceae archaeon | reverse complement strand
CGCGCATCTATGCTCGCCAAATCGATAGAGCTTCCTTAAGCTCGCTGACAATTTGTCCTTTGATCTCGTGCAGGTAGCTTATCGAACCGGCCATTAGAACTCTTTTAAGTGGGTACTGCTTACATGCTCTGTTGAAAGAGGGAAATTTTGGTGAGTGGCGAGGTCAAGACAACTTGGAGAATTATGAACTTGACGGGACGGTTAGCTGCAACGTTTGCGGCAAAGAGGCAGATTTCGTAGTACAACTTGAGCTAGTATGGGACAGAAGCAACTATAGCCTAATGAACTCACTTAACCAGATGCCTTTCTATCTCTGCAAAGCACATGAATATATCTATGAACGCATGCAGAATAATATCGAACTAACAGAATACTTCAGGGAAACGGTTAATGCTAATCGTTAAACTTTGTAGTTGGCATATCTGATCTAATGAACAGCGACAAGAGGTTATCCAGCTATGATGATTTTTATGCGAATTTACATAAGAGCGGAGCTTCACTTGTTGAATTCGGTAAACAGCGAGTCCCTTGTATATGCCTGGAGGATCAACGCTTCAGGAAATTTGTCGATAGCGCGGCCGCAACAAAAGTGGTGGTAGATACAAATCTCGATATCTTCCATAACGAAAAAGATGTTTTTGTTAACGTAATAATGAAGGTAATGGATACGACTCTGGGGGACTCTTTTCTGTTTCATGCCAACGACATGCTGCCTTTCTTCAAAGCAATGCTAGACAGCGGGATAATAGTTCTATCATCAAACAACGCATCTACCACGCCATCTGAAAATATTTTTGCAATACAGTTGCCGAAAAAAGACAAACTGGAAGAGGCATTTCGAATTATCTCCCGTTATACGAATCAACAAACGCTGCGCTAATATTAACTAGAATAACGCCAAAACAAATTTTCTATGCGACGGCCGGGATTTGAACCCGGGTTACCAGATTGGCAATCTGATGTCCTAGACCAAACTGGACGACTGTCGCTCCACTTCTGGACATGATAAGACGGTATTAAAGGGTAACGAAACAGAGGTTAGTGTAAGGTAGCTTACCTACCGTTCCCTTTGAGAGAACTGCCCGCTTATCGTAATAAATGGCAGAAGGTAAGATATGAAGATTTATAGTATGATATTAAATGATTAATCCATGTTTTTTGGTTCAATTATATCAGAGCTAAGAATGAATATAGAAAGCAATAGAACGCTAATTGAGATGAGTATTAATAAAAATCCAGCACTCGCTTTCAAGAAGGTTAACGAACTTGCCCACCTAGTGGGTAGGAGGTACGACGTAGAACTCAATATACATTTTCCTGACAGCTCAAAAATTAGGGAGATTGGCACTTTTGGTACAGAGAATCTGGGTCTTATTATTGACAAATCCCGGAAGAGATTTCCGATTCCTAGAGATGATATTAAGAAGAAAGCACGATGCATGACGAACTTTGTCGAAGCCAAAGACGCCTACATGTATGAAGGCAAAGAAGGAGTTCGCGTATTACTAAGGTCAGGTAGGCTGGAAATTCAGCCGGGAGCTATTCACCTGTGGTGCAAAATAGATATTGAGGTTATTAGCTTTGTTGATTGGCTAATCCAATGTGTGTATTTCCCTAAGAAATGAGTCGATTCCCAATATTACAAAGGTGTAGCGAACATACTATCCTGCCGATGTCAAGATGTCTTAGATTTAAATAGCCATAGCCGAATAACAAGATTATGTCAGATCTACCACAACAAAATCAGCAAGTTCAGAGAGAAGGAACTCGCGATGCAATTTATATAGGAAAAAAGCCTTTAATGGCCTACGTTACATCGACCCTAATTCAACTTGCTAACCAACCTTCAGTAACAATCAAGGCAAGAGGATTAAGCATTGGAAGAGCTGTAGACGTCTCTCAAATCATCCTTAAGAGAATGGAGAATGCAGGGTACAAAATAGGTGAAGTAAGAATTGGTTCTGAGATAGTCCAGTCTGAAGACGGTAGGACGAGAAACGTCTCCACGATCGAAATCGAGATAAAGAAGGGTTAATTGGCCGGCGTCATCGCCGCTCCCCTTATGGCTGTTCGAACTATATGCCTCGCGGAGTAGCGGCACTTTTTCTCGCCCATCTAAATCCGGTAACTAACACTCACGTTAATATCATATCATACCTGGAGGGATTGTATAATACTGTTTACATCTTTCCTGTTAGGTTTTTGGAGGGCAGCCAAGAGATCAATACAAAAAGTTTTCCATTTTCTTATGAACTAAGGAGGGAGATGATAAAGTCAGTGTTCGGAAATACTACCAGCATTATTGTACTTCCAGATTATACCTTCTACGCCCCTTTCGTAAAGTACCTTCCTCCTCTCCTATCGCCTTATTCATGGTTTCTTCGGAATAATATTATTAGAAAAGTTTCAGAAGGTCAATTTGTGTCTTATACAGGCGATCGAGTGGAAAGAATTATGTTGAAATTGTACCGTATGCACCCTTTGAAGGCTGATCGCATGGAGATTTCTGCCTCTTCAATCAAAGAGCTAATGTATGCGCAAGCGAGAAGAGAAGAGTCCCTAGGATATCAACCACAAGAAATTAACGAAATGTGGCAAAATGGAATACCAACAAGGGTTTCTCAACTGATAAGGGACAATTGGGCTCTTGTCAGAAAGTATGCCTCTCTACAAGATCAAACTTTGAAGATTATGGGAATAAAATTTCCTACACAGGGCTTTTTTTAGTCTCGAAGATATTTATATTACACAAATATTTTTTGCTATCGATGAGAAATAAAGGCGCAGATTTCGTATGGCTTGATGGAAAGTTTGTGAAGTGGGAGAATGCAACTATACCTGTTATGACACATTCACTACATTACGGAACGACCGTCTTTGAAGGGATACGCGGTTACGGGACTGAAAACAACCTATTCATATTTAGACTAGAAGAACACATGAAACGGCTCCATTGTTCGGCGTCTTTTTATTGTATCGAACCTCGCAGCAACGTAAAGCAGTTGTGTGAAGCCACTACTAGCTTGGCAAAAAAAATTGTGATGAAACGTTCTTGCTATATCCGTCCTCTTACGTTTGTCGGCCTACACGGTATAGATCTTAACATTACCAGAAAATCTCCGACTCATACTGTTATCATTATCTTCCCTTATGACAAATACTTTAGGGAAGAGGGTATAAGGGCATGCATTTCTTCATGGAGGAGGATTCACGATAATTCCACCCCACCTTTAGCAAAGGCGGCAGGCAATTACCTCAATTCTATTCTCGCAACACAGGAATGTAAGCGAAATGGTTATGATGAATCGATCATGCTTGACATCCATGGGAATGTCAGTGAGGCTGCTGGGGAAAATATTTTTCTGGTGAAAGATAATAAGCTTAGCACTCCTTGTATTGCATCGGATGCTTTGGAAGGAATTACTAGAGAAACTGCAAGTACTATAGCTCGAAAACTGGGTTACGAAGTGGACGAACGCGCTATTACTAGAACTGAACTATACATGGCTGATGAACTATTTCTCACTGGAACCGCTGCAGAAATAGTAGCTATAACTCATCTAGATGGCAGACCCATTTCCGAAGGAAGAGAAGGAACTATCACAAAAAATATCCGTGAAATGTATGCTCGGATTGTAAGAGGTAAGGTTGAAGAGTATATGGGGTGGCTCACGCCTGTATGGTAAAAAACCCTAAATCGGACCTGAATCTGGCTGTAATTGGAGTAGGAGGTTGGGGTAAAAACCATGTTAGGGTACTTCACGACCTAGGAGTTCTAAGCGCAGTATGTGATGCCAACGAAGAGCGAGCAAGAGAAATTGCTGCGAAGTACGATACACATTACTACACAAGCGTAGATGGCATACTTGGAGACAAGCTGGATGGTTGCGTCGTTTGTACTCCTACAAAGTCTCATTTCGATGTTGCAAAAAAAATGATGGACAACGGCGTCAACGTCTTCGTGGAAAAGCCATTGTCCTTTTCCTCAGCCGAATGTGAAGAGATGATGAGAATAAGCTTAAGTAAGAAAGTACTTCTAACATCTGGATACATAGAGAGATTTAATCCAGTAGTCCAAGATGTTAAACACATCATAGAAAACAGAACCTATGGAGACTTGTTGATGGTCGAGTTTCACAGAGAAAATAGGATGCCTCTACATATTAAGGATGTGGGCATAATTTACGATACTTCCGTTCACGATATTGATACTGCCATGGTTTTATTTAATAGCAGACCCCAAGTAGTTTTTGCTCGCGCTGGTGCGAAATTTCATTCATACGAGGATTTTGCCACAATAATGATGGGGTTTGAGGATCATAAGGTTGCAATCATAGCGTCAAATTGGATCACGCCGAAAAAAGTGAGGACATTCAACGCTGTATGTACCGAGGGGATAGTTTCAGGAGATTTCATAACTCAGGAGATAAAAATCGATGAAGCGACACGTACTGTAACCCCACGTCGGGACAGACAGCTAACAGAACCTCTTATGTTAGAGTTAAAAAGTTTTATAAGCGCTATTTGCGGAGAAACCGGAGAGTCATTGATATCTGCTCTAGAAGCAACATACGTGACAAAGGTTGCAGAAGCGGCAATCTTATCGAACAGAACTGGCTCCCCTATATATCTAGAGTTGAAATAGAATGAGGAGAAAGTTGTTGGATATTCTTGCCTGTCCCATTGACAAGTTTTATCCACTTGAGCTGTATGAGCTCAATACCAAGAACGCTTCCGTAGAGAAAGAAGAGGTAATTATCGAAGAAGGAATCCTATTTTGTAATAGATGTAAGAGATTCTTTCCTATTATCGACGAAATCCCTATCATGCTCCCGGATGAACTGAGGGACAGGGATAAAGACCTTAAATTCATCGAGAAATGGCGAAGTAAGATTCCGAATAGAATTATTAGTAATCCTTGACCGGATAGATAGGGAGGAGGAGGAAGCTGTGTATTACAAGAATGGTAAGAATTCTGCTCAAGAGCCTAGTGTTACTAACTACATTTCTAACACGGCTAAGATAGGAAAGAATGTAAAGATATGGCATTTTGCTTACGTAGGAGGCGAAACTATCATTGGTGACAACGTAATGATCGGCTCTTTAACACATATCGACTACAAGGTAAGCATCGGAGAAGGTACCAGAATAGAGGGGTCAGTATACATTCCTCCTCTTACTATTATCGGAAAAAAGGTATTCATAGGCCCGGGTGCTACCTTCACGAACGACCCTTATCCGATGAGCCCAAAAATGGCTGGCGTGGTTGTGAACGATGGAGCCATAATAGGTGGTCGTGCGGTAATTAGGGCAGGTCTTGTAGTGGGTAGGAATGCAGTGGTTGCCATGGGCTCCGTAGTCACCAGGGATGTGCCCGCTGACGTTCTTGTAATTGGATCTCCTGCTAGGGTAAAATATACCAGGAAGGAATATGACAAGAAGCAGCAGGAGTGGAATTCAACTTAATCTAATGAAACAATTTGTTTTGCAGTAGGAAAACTGCTGCTTGCGATTTACTCATTGCTCAATGATACGACAGGCAGGATTCGCTTGCATTATTATGGAATCAGACAAATGGTTACTCAAGGTTTTGATATGTTCAAGATCGTGATTTGAGCAAGCAATGACTATCATGGTCTTGTCAGAAGGATATAATTCAACCCTAGAGCCATGCTGTAATTCTACGTCACCAATATAATCTTTCAACCTCGATTCGAGCGAATGCATGAGCTCGATCTTGTCCCCTCTCATTTCATTCAAGTCGAGTCCCCACGCCACAACTACTTTGATCCTGCTTGCTTTTAGATCTCGGTTCTTCAATGTGTCTCGGATTCTATCAATCATATACTTGATGTACCCCTCAGTAGCCTTTATGGTGCCGTTGACGAGATACATTAACGGTCCCGCACCAGTGAGAGAGGAGCTGATTGCTCTCAGATCAAATAAACCGTTTGAGATATCGTCAAGAAAAATATCCGTGAATGCGCCATCCATACTTATTTTGCTATCCCGGGCCTGTTTAAATATCTCAAGGACTCCAGCTGTACCACTATAAAAGTTCAAGACCCTAATTGCATGCATCGACTCCGCTGAGGCTATATCAAGTATGTTTAGTTTCTTAGCCAAATCGGGATGGTTCATGATTTCTAACAGCTCTGTACAATTGTTTGATTTCATAGACCCCACAGTTAGTTCTTCAGAAGCTAACCTGCCAGTGGCGAAGGGCATATAGTAATAATCAAAGTCTTTGTTCACAGAAAGTCCAGTAACGTGTTCAATCAGTGCAATATTTTCTGAATTCCCACCGACCCCTGTGGGCAGACAATATACTATAGAACAACCCTTGGTTAGAGCTCTCATCGCATCTCTTAGTTTAATGCCAGAATCACTCTTGGCGTCTTGGCCTATTTTTCTTACCTTCGGTGCGAAGAAAAGGTACGCGGCATCCTTTATGGCAACATCTATAGGCTCTAGTGCTAAGAGAGGCTCATCTTCCATAAGAGATGAAACGTTCGGATACGAACTAGCAATTTCTGGTTTTAATGCGATAGCCATCCTCGCTGCCTCATCAACTAGGGAAACCTTCAAACCTCTTACTGCCAGTGAAGATGCTATTCGATATCCCTCAGTACTAAGTCCATATACAACCATATTTTTTTTTGCGACTCCGTCCATACGCAGCCCCTGAGCTTATCTCTAACTGAGCTATGATAAAGAGTTAAAGAAAAGGTTTTTTCCAGCGCCCAACGTAATGCTATCACTCTTGAGGATCTGGTTTGATATTCTGACTCCAAAACAGGTAATGTTTTTTGAACCAGCTATAGTTATGCTAAAAAAACATGGCCATGAGGTTCTCTGTACGTCAAGGGAATACCGGGAGGCAAACGAACTAGCTAATCTAAGACATATCAATCTCAAAAAAGTAGGAAAGCACGGCGGTGCAGAAAAAAGTCAGAAATTGTGGGAAAGCGCGAACAGAGTTCTGGAACTTACGGATCTGATTAATAGCTACGAACCGAATGTTGCCGTTTCATTTTCATCCCCTGAAGCATGCAGGGTTGCCTTTGGGTTAGGTATTGGAAATGTGGGGTTTAATGATTCTCCACATGCCAGTGCTGTAGCTAAACTTTCTCTACCACTAATAGATTCACTATTATGTCCCTGGATTATACCGAGTTCTTGTTGGCTAAAATATGGTCTGCAGAAGAGGAATATAATTAAATACCGAGCACTGGACCCAGTGGCTTGGCTACGAAGAATCGGGAAATTTCCTCACATGGAATCAGATAGCAGGAGTAAAAAAAAGACGGTTCTAATAAGAATGGTGGAAACCGAAGCTTCCTATATTATTGATGAAAAGTCTAGAGATACCACTATGGAAATGATAGACAGGATTATAGATAATCTATCTGACATAGCAAAATTTCATATTCTGTGCAGATACAAAGACCAGCAAACCCAGGTCGCTTCTAGGTATTCAGAGAAGGCGAATATAATTTCTAATGTTATAGATGGAATCCATTTATTATCTCAGTCCGATATCTTTATTGGCGCGGGCGGGACTATGACCGCAGAAGCTGCACTCTTGGGCAAGCCAACGATCTCGATAGCGCCAGTTAGCTTCTACGTTGAAAAATATCTGATCTCCCAAGGATTAGCTAAAAAGGCAACAAGTCCAGAGAGGCTAGAAAAAATAACGAGGAAAATGATCACTGATGAGAAATACGCTCACAAGCAACTGAAAATAGCCCGGAAACTTGTTAACAAAATGGAAGATCCTATAGAAAAGCTAGCTTTGGTTCTAACTAGGTATGAATAGAATTATAAAGTTAGCAGGTCATATCAGAACTGCCCGGGAAGCCCGGTAGTGGATCGGACGCGTTCCACCGACTGTAGCGGCCAAGCATAGAGGCCTTTGGAGCCTTTGACCCCAGTTCGAATCTGGGCCGGGCTAGTCGTATGGATCGAACTCGTCATGTGCCAGCGATCGTCCATTTTATCCTACTGAGTTTGCTATTGTGCCTTATTTACTTAGTGGCTCACAATATGACCTTTTAATGCGAGGTCATGATGAAAGTAAGACCGCTACTTATGTGATGACTTCACTTCGAGATTTTCGACCAACCTTAGAAGATCACTCAGGGTCGATCCCAGTTTTTTTTCCCGCTCTCTGGTTTGTAGATAATATCTTTCCTTTTGTTCAACCGCGATCCTGTATTGATTTCGCTGTCCGCGAAGGGAAGGAGAACCATATGATTGCCTCAACTCTATTACCTTTTCGGGAGTAATATTTTTGATTATAGCGGATATATCTTGAGGCTGAATTTTATGCTCTGTATTTTCCAATGCCTTACGAATTTCGGAGCTCGTTAGCATAGACAATGGAATACTCCCTCTTGATACAGCCTTATTTACCAAGGAGCCCATGATAGAGTGAGCAGAGCGAAAGGAAATTCCCTTTTCTAGTACTAGCCTCTCTGCGATATCTGTGGAAATAGCATAGCTACCGTAGGATGCTTCTTTCATCTTGTTGTGGTTTATTTTAAGTTTTAGCACTAATCCGGCAAGAATCTTAACGCTATCAAGTGCCAGGCGTGACGATCTTATCAGTTCTGGTTTGAATTCCTGCAGGTCCCTGCTGTAACCAGAAGGTAGACCTTTTACTATTGATATTATCGCGGAAAGGCTGCTAGAAACTAATGCGGTTCTTGCCCTTATTAGCTCTAGTATATCTGGATTTTTCTTCTGCGGCATCAGGCTTGAAGTAGATGAATAACTATCAGGAACCTCTACGTAACCAAATTCACTAGTACTCCATAAGATAATATCTTCGGCAATCCGAGACAGGTTCAACATTAATATTGTAAGGGTCGATAAATATTCCATCAAATCATCCCTTGAGGTTGTCGCGTCTATAGAGTTAGTTGTAACGCCTTTGAACCCGAGCAGGGATGCAGTCATATTTCTATCGATACTTACGATACTGCCCCCAATTGCGCAGGCTCCAAGGGGCGAGCTATTTATCCTGCCGTAAGCGTCGTCTAACCTATCGAGATCCCTAAAATGGTTGTCTACGTAAGATAAAAGGAAATGAGAGAATGTTCCTAATTGTGCATGTTGAAGATGCGTATACATGGGCATAATAGAACGGAAATTACCTTTGCATTTCGACAACAGCGCACTTATAAAGTTGAGTATCTCTCTTGATATCTTGTTTATAAAATCTCGAATCATCATACGAATATCAAGGATCACTTGATCATTTCTTGATCTGGCAGTTTGCAATAGTCCACCTACCTCGTAACCCAATTGTGATATAAGATAGGCTTCAACGCACTCATGAATATCTTCATATTTCTCCGTAGCCAAAATCTTAGGATTCTTCCTTATTTTTTCTAGTTCGACCAACAGTTTTCTTAGGTGTAAAGTCGATACCAATCCTATTCTATTTAACATGATAATATGAGCTTCGCTTCCCAACACATCGTAGTACAACAAATGGCTATCTGTATTGACAGAAGAGAGAAACTCTAATGCATCCTTGTCCAAATAATTCCCGATTCTTGCTCTGTACACAGACAAAGGATTCAAAGAGTTTTATTTTAATATTATAAGTTGGGTTGGTTATTTTTGAAGATTCCATACATAAACAGTATCTGTATTTGTTATAGCATTAGCAGATGGATAAAGACAGAATTCCTTAACAGACAGATGAATAAAGATAGTATTGATGACAAAATCCTAGATTAGATAATTATCATTCTATATTCATCGCCAGCTATTACTTGGGAATGATTAAATACTAATTGACAACCCTATATCATATGGTCCAGGACCTTCAAAGTACCCGCAAGCAAATTTTTGATGAGCTGACAAAGATTGTTGACCCAGAAATAGGCGTTTCTATAATGGAGCTTGAATTAGTTGACAATGTAAATATTGTTTCTGATAACGTATCAATTGATTTACATTTGACTAGTCCGTTCTGCCCTGCGGTCTTCGGCTTCAAAATAGCGCAAGATGTAAGAGATAATATCTACAAAATCCCTGAAATAAATTCAGTTAGGGTTAACGTTAGTAACCATTTTATGGCGGAGGCCATAAGTAAACAGGTTAACGAGAGCACCTATCCTCAGAAACCGTAGGCAACCAATATCTCCAATTAAATTTTGAAAGTGAACTCAGTCACAAGAATCAAATCCGATTTCTGGATAAAACTAAGTTTCGGTAGTCGCCCGTAATTCGGCTAACCTTCTTGGGTGCTTTGAGATCGTCACCAGGTGGCCTCTTAACAACTGTATACCTAATGCAGGATCCACCCCTTTTGGACACACCGTGCTGCATGACCCGGCAAAATGACACCTCCAAATGCCATGTTTATTATCTACAATGTTTAATCGCTTCTTGTGGGCATCATCCCTGTTATCTGCAAAGTATCTGTATGCCTGAGCAAGAGCTTGTGGACCAGGGAATTTTATATCAGTAGCAACAGTGGGGCAGGCTGAATAGCAAAGTCCACACTTTATGCAATACGAGAACTGAAGAAAGCTGTCTACCTCACTAGGTATCTGCTTGTACTCACTGAGTGAATCCATGCTAGGATCTGGATTCGAGTTTTGAACAAACGGTTGCATACTCTTGTGATGGTTAAAGAACTGCTGAAAGTCAGTAACAAGATCGCGGATTAACGGAAAGTTAGGGAGAGGTTCACAGGTGATTGTTTGAGTTCCCAATTCCGAAATTTTTGTATAGCAAGCTAGCCTTGGCATACCGTTAATTCTCATGCCGCAAGATCCGCAAGATGCCATTCGGCATGAAAATCTCATAGCTATACTACTATCCAAATTCTCTTTTGCGTAAATAAGTGCGTCCAGCACTGTAGTCCAGCGACGAACAGGCACTCGGAAGGAACTAGATGACCTCTCAGATTTCTTGTCCGTCCCCCTGTGGACGATTAACGTTATATCCGATTTATTGTTGCCCAAAAGGATATTCTTTTCAGAAGCATTTGACAGTAATATTCTCCTTTTCATTCCCTTTATTGCAATTTATCTTATAGGCCATTAATAATTATAATTGTCCGTGTCCCGTAACCAATAACGACCAGCATTGCGACTAGTGTGAATATGGTAACAAACTTTTCCCACTTGGCTTCCTGCCTTAACTCAAGCAACATTACTCTCAATCCATTAAACCCGTGTATCGAAATCAGAACTAATATACTCTCAAGCAGGAAAACGTACACCGTATTCTGATAGTTAGCAATAACATTTTCGAACTCGAGGGATACAGAAAAGGGCATTATAACCCTCATCACTACATGCACTGCGACGGTGAAAAGAGCCGCAACCCCAGTCACGTAATGAATCTTCATAATTGTACTTTCTTTTAAAAATTCACGCTTCGAGCTTTGGATTTTTCCCGCCACTATATCTTATTCGCCTCCGAATAAAACGGTTGTGCCATACAACATAGCCGCTGCCGACAATACCAAAGCTACCCATATACCAGATCTCTGAATACTATTCAGCGAAACTGCCGGATATGGATAATCGGGTCTCCCAGGTTTTCCAACTCCCCTAGCAGTTTCTGCAAATATAAGCCTTATACCGTTAGCAGAGTGAAACGTACTAGTCCCTATTACCAGAATTAGGAATATGTGCCCCCAAGTCGTTTGGGTGAGCTCAAGCATGGCATTCCAAGCGTCAACTCCTCCCACTAAATTACTTGTTTCGTAAACGTGCCCAACAAAGTATACAAGCAAAAAGAGACCGGTCAATCTCATAAGCCAGTAGGAAAGTCGTTCCCACCCGTAACGTGTGGGGTTGAGCCACCCTTTCACGCCTTCCCTATTTGCACGTGCCTCTGAACCTTGATTCTCTCCTAAAGGTTCCATCTAGTATTTTCTCTCCACGGGTGCATACCTTGTAAGCGTGACGGGATACCAAGTTAAACTAGGTTGCATTTCTGAGTAGTGTAGCACGGTATGTTTCAAGAAATTGAGGTCGTCACGTTTGGGATAGTCAGTTCTCGCATGCGCCCCCCTAGATTCTCTACGATTGTACGCACCCAGAAGGACCGCCTCTGCGATCCTGAACATTGAGTCTGTTTCCATTACATTACAGAAATTGGTGTTATATTCCTTAGCGTGGTCGTCGACGTGTTTCCATGTAGTACTCTTTAGTTCACTTATCCTTCTGATCCCTTTGCCCAGGCTTTCATCGTCCCTAAATACATATGCGTTGTCATCCATGGTATCAGTTAATATTTTTCGAATTTCATAAGGATTAACCTCTCCTCTGCCTCTGAATATCCCATCATAAATCCTTTTTTCTTCTTGTTGGACCTGGTTTCCATCGATAACAGGTCTTTCTTTTTTTAGAGCGTACTGAGCAGCCAGTCTACCTGTGATTCTTCCCCACACTAGGCACTCAGAAGTAGAGTTTGCTCCAAGACGATTGGAACCATGAGTGCTGTTGCAAGCAGCTTCCCCAGCTGCCCAAAGCCCAATCATCTCAGTACTTCCATCGATATTCGTGTGTATTCCCCCCATCATATAATGACAGACCGGCCGTATTTGGATGGGTTCATTAATTATATCCACACCAGAGAACTTAATACCAATCTCCCTTATCCCTGCGAGGCGATCCTTGATACTTCTCTCCCCAAGATGTGTTAGGTCGAGGGCAAGGCAACAAGCACCAGACTCGTGTATCATTCCTCTTCCCTCCTGAATTTCCCTCATCATTGACCTAGAGACAACGTCCCTAGGCGCTAGTTCAAGTTTCTCCGGCGCGTACTTTTTCATGAATCTTTCTCCAGACTTGTTGATCAGATATCCACCTTCTCCTCTTGCACCCTCTGTTATTAGTATTCCAGAGGGAAGGATTCCTGTTGGATGGAACTGGACAAACTCCATATCTTTGAGGCCCAAGCCTGCTCTGTAGGCCATATCGAGCCCATCTGGTGTCGAGGAGTAGGCGTAGGTAGAGAAGCTGTAGATTCTTCCCGCGCCACCAGTACATATTATTCCCGCGGGAGCATTAAAAATGACAAAATCTCCGGACTTCATTTCAATAGCTGTTACCCCTGCAAAGGACCTACCATCATGGAGAATAGAAGTACAAAACCATTCATTATAGAACTCAATATTATCGTATTTTAAGCATGTGTCGTAAAGGGTTTGCATCTCGTAAAAACCAACCTTGTCCTGTGCATAAGTAGCTCTAGGGAAGGAATATCCTCCAAACTTCCTCTGATCGATCCTGCCGTCTTCTCTTCTTGACCATGGCATTCCCCAGTGGTCAAGCTGGTAGATCTCAAGGGGCATCATTTTAACTAGGAGTTCAGCAACATCCTGGTCTGCTAGAAAGTCACTACCTTTGATCGTGTCATAAGTGTGGGATTCCTCATTGTCTCCATCCTCTTTGAAAAGCACAGCTGCTGTCCCGCCCTCTGCTGAAACAGAATGAGAACGCATGACTTGGACCTTAGACAAAACTGCTATCTTGGCTAAGCCGTTAGTTTCCGCAGCTGAGATTGCAGCCCTTAAACCTGCAAGACCAGAACCGATAATGATGATATCATAAGAAACTGAGTTGGCCAGCTAGAATTTCATCTCCTAAATTAACGGGGCCTGATATTCTCATAAATATCTTTAGAGTTGTATATTGCACAGCTCGAATTCAGATTTATATAACCTGACGTTTAATCCAATTGTAGCTCCTCATCTTAGGGTCGGGATATCCACATTTAGCGCATTGCTTTCCTCTTATATGGAACGAATTGTGACCACATCTTCTGCATCTAATGTGCGTTTTTTTCCTAGTAAAGTTACCCATTGAAGTAGTGCCTTTTGTCATCTTAATCACTAATCAAACAGGTGGTGGGGATATAATGACAACATTGTCCCCCCTTACTACTATCATTCCAAGCTCATTTGTCTTATTACCTTCTAGTATTTCTACGGAATCTTCTAAAAGCAAGTTCATGTGTTGATCGAAACCATGAAGATTGCCTCTAATTACTTTACCGCCCTTTAGCTTTATAAGAACGACCCTTCCTAGGCTTTCGTCCAAAACCTTCACAGCCATATCTACGGACAAATTCTTCTCGATCTCTACAACTAAAGCTAAGTAAGGGCATATATTAAAATTTCATTATTGACCCATGGCTCAATAGATCACATCACAAGTTGTCTAGTTCCAGAATCACCCTTGAAATATTCCCAACTATTTCCCTTAGGAGTTCCCGACCCTTACTGGCCGTCGCATTTTTGGGATCCCCCCAGACTCCGGTTCTAGTTATTTTTGAAAAAGATCCTGGATTGTTTGTAATTACTTGATACGTTCTTTTCAGTTTACGACGATTAACACCGCCAGACTCGGCCTTCTCCATCCTTACAAGATTTGACTGAATAGCTAGCATAAGTGAGGTCTCTGTTTCCCCGCCATGGTCAAAATCAGTGTCCATCATACGCCAGTAATTTAAAGCATAGGCAGAGAAATCTTTATCAAGCTCGCCTCCGATACCGTGCATTACATACTGTAAAGCGCCGCTATTTCCATGATGACCGTTTACGTAAATAACTTTCTTTAGTCCTCTGTTTGATAGGGATACGGAGATATCGTGGGCTAGATCAATTAGTGTAGAATACTTTAGGGATACATTGAATCGGGGACCGTGTTCAAAGGATATGCCATAACTAATAGGCGGAAAGACAAAGGAATCAACGCGTTCGGCAACAAGTTTCGTTACATATTCTGCGATTATCAAATCGGTGGCCAGTGGAAGATGCCGACCATGGTGTTCAAGAGATCCAACAGGAACTAGCGCTCGTGTACAGCTTCGACTGATTTGATCGAATTCAACAGAAGTTAACCTACCAACGCGAATTTCCATCTTCTAGCCACATCAGTAACACGGGTTCTTATAATTCTGACTATTAATCTGTATGGATGCCAGTATTTGGAAAGAAAAACTCTACCCTAGATTGATTGGTGTCGATTACCGTAACGACCCCTGACTAGTTTGTCTCGAACCTGGACTCGCCCCCAATATACTTCGAGCTTATCTTCCAAATGAAGCTTAATTGCGCGGACAAGAGTTTTCGCTTCTAGTTCCTGTCCTTTTTCTTTTATCGAAGCAAGAGTGTCGGAAGCTAGCACGTCGAAGGCATCTTGACAGATAATTGGTCCTTGGTCGAGTTCCTCTGTCACGAAGTGAGCAGTGCAGCCTACTATTTTAGCCCCTCTCTCATAAGCTTGCACGTAAGCGTAAGCGCCTGGGAATGCGGGTAACAAGGAGGGGTGAATATTAATTATTCTGTTAGGATACCTCCACACAAAGTTTGGACTCAAAACGCGCATGTATCTCGCGAGTACAATTAGATCTATGTTGAATTTCTCAATTAGTTTTAAGATTTGTGCCTCAGCTTCTTCCTGATTCTTGTTATGACTTACAATATGATGAGGAATTCTGACACTTTCTGCCTTCGTTAAGAAGGTAGCATCTGTTCCGATTATAACTGATAGGTTCGCATTTATTTGACCAGTCTTTAGAGCCTCCAATATCTCCTGCAGACAATGCCCTTCTTTACTAACCAAAACGGCGATATTTTTTAACCTAGCTGGTTCTTGATAATGTATTTTGATTTCCATGTTTAACTTTTTTGAAAGCTGCATAAGTGATTCATCCAATTTCCTCCTATCAATCTTCTTGAATGAGGCTTCAAGCTGCATTCCGAATAGACCCCTGACAACGTTTTGGCTTATTTTCTGAATATTTCCTCCACTTTTGAAGATATTATTAGTTATCTCTGCAACTACTCCCTTTCGATCCTTTCCTATAACGGTGACCTCAATCAGAGTTCCGCTTCTAATACCAACCATTTACTGAGACAATATGTGAACTCTGATAAATATCATCTTTCGCAATGGCGTCCTGTTGCACCGGCTCCTTTTGCTATAACACTAGGAAGGTGATCCCAGAAGAAGTCTGGGGATTTTTCGATTCCGCACTGGTTGCGGGAGGTGGGATTCGAACCCACGAATCCCTAAGGAACAGGGTTATAGGAAGAGCCTGATCTTTCCCTCGCCCACTTTCTAAGCTTCGCACCTTCTCTTTTTTACTCGAAAAGGACCTGCGCCGTTGTCCGGGCTTGGCGACCCCCGCTTGAAATATCTTATCCAGTAGCTGATCCACACATTTATCTATTGCTGGACGATGGTCCACCAAGTCGAGACACTGGTGAATTTTGGTCTAGTCTATACTTATATTCTACTTCAGACGGGGATATCAACTAATGAGTATACTTAAAACAGGGCTATTTGGAACAAACGGAGTAAGAGGTATATTTGGAACAAATCTAACCCATGAGTTAATTATTCGTCTATCAAAATCTCTAGCCTTTCATTTTCCGCAGGGACCTTTGGCGATCGGTTTTGATGGCAGGAATTCAAGCCCTATAATATCAAGAATAGTGGGTTCTACTCTTAACTCCAAGGGAAGGGATACTCGAATCGCTGGGCAAGTTCCTACTCCATGCCTTCAGTATGCTGTCAAGTACAAGGAATTAAGTGGAGGGATTATGATCACGGCTTCCCATAATCCCCCTGAGTATAACGGCATCAAGCCGATTGCTTTCGACGGCGTAGAGATTTCAAGAGATGATGAGTTAAAAGTTGAGCAGATCTATTCTTCAGACTGTTGGTCTTCAGATGACATGGTCGGAAGGGAATTTGTTGAAGAAAATATGGTCGAAGATTACATAGATGCAGTTTTAAACCTCGTTGATGTTGAAAAAATTCGACAAAATGAATTCAAACTAGTTATTGATGGGGGAAATGGTGTTCAAGGACCTGTTAGTGCTTCACTGGCCAGAAGGCTTGGCTGTAAAGTGTTACCGCTCAACTGCAATATTGACGGGGATTTTCCAGGGCGAGGTCCTGAACCTAGAGTTGACAATTTGAATATGTTGTCCAACGCCGTAATAAATGCAGGCGCAGATTTGGGAGTCGCATATGATGGTGATGGAGACAGGAGCATATACTGCGATGAAAAGGGCCGACCCTACCCTGGGGACAAGACCGGAGCCTTATTAACGAAATTCTTACTAGATGAAAAGAAGATAAAGACTGATATCGTATGTCCGATAAACACCACCTTAGCGGTACCGTTCGTGGCAAGAGCAGGTAAGGCGAATGTGGTCTTTACTAAAGTGGGCAGCGTAGAGGTATCAAGAGAGATGGTTAAACGTAATTCGGTTATAGGGATGGAAGAAAACGGGGGATTCATGTATGGGAAGCTAAATGAAGTAAGAGATGGAGTTATGACTACTGCTCTGGTTTTGGAAATGTTGTCTACCTTTCCTAAAGATACCTTTTCAAAACTGATGCAAACCTTACCTCGGATCTTCCAATTCAAGGCTAAGTATCCTTGTCCATTCGGAGCTCTTGCTCGGGAAGTCACGAATAAAGTTCAAGGCCATGGCAGCCCTAAAAAAATTGAACTTTTAGATGGCGTAAAAGTTTGGATAGATGATGAAACTTGGATTATGGTAAGGCCGAGCGGGACTGAGCCGATAATACGCCTCTATGCGGAATCTACTGATCGCAATTTGTTGGATTCCAAAATAACGGAATATGTCAATCTGATAAAGCGACAACTAAATTCAAGATCCTGAATGTCGATTGAATCGACCAGAGTTCAGCAGGCTGATGCGTTGCCCAGGCGACCGCCGGGTTCAGATCACTGGTGTAATAGATAACACTTTTAATACGCTTCTGAATTTCATAGAAAGAACTGATGATGATCCCGATGGGTGATAAACATAATGAGTAAACCGTACTATGTCAAGTTTGAAACTCCAAAAGATCTAGTAAACGCGATCTACGAAGCGGTACGTCTAGCAAGACAGAGTGGTAAGGTTCGAAAAGGAACTAATGAAACCACTAAGGCGATCGAACGTGGCACAAGCCGGTTGGTAGTTATAGCAGAAGACGTTGAACCCCCAGAGGTTGTTGCTCACCTGCCTATTCTATGCGAAGAACGAAATGCGCCTTATGTATTTATTCCAAGCAAGCAACAACTGGGCGCAGCTTTAGGCATAGATGTTGGTTCTGCTGCGGCCACCATCATAGAATCTGGTGATGCTCAGCATATAGTCGAGCAAGTAGTTACTTCAATTGCTCCTGTTGGTTCGAAAAAGGGATAATTGAGTAACATATGAGTCGCAACGTGGAGGACAAGGTTACCCCTGCTGAAGTCATTCAGATTGTTGGTAGGACAGGGATTGCAGGTGAAGTTATCCAAGTGAGAGTGAAAGTGTTAGATGGAAAGGATAAAGGTCGTATCCTAACTCGAAATGTAAAAGGTTCGATAAGAATGAATGATATATTAATGCTAAGAGAGACAGAGAGAGAAGCAAGAAAAATAAAATGACTTTTTCTGTGAACCGTTCTGGTGGATATATGCCTTGAGCGCGTCATCATTGCGTAAATGCTTTTTCTGTGGCAGGGAAGTGAGGTCCGGTCTTGGTACCATGCTAGTGAAGAACGACGGAACTATCCAGTGGACGTGTTCTAATAAGTGTAGAAAGAACCTTAGAATACTGAAAAGGGACCCACGAAAACTAAAATGGACTAGCAAATACGTAAGAGGAGGTGTAAAGGTTAAGAGATGAATGGTGAGCGCACCCTTGTAGTTATAAAGCCTGATGGAATTAGACGCGGACTAATAGGAAAAATAATCTCCAGATTTGAAGACAAGGGTTTCAAGATAACTAATCTAAGCCTTTTTATTTTCTCTCGCAAACAGGCAAATGAATTTTACGCAGTACACAGGAAAAAACCCTTTTTTAAAGACCTGGTTTCGTTCATTTGTTCTGGTCCCACAGTTGCGTGTGTACTGGAGGGAGAGAATGCTATCTCCGTAGCCAGAGTTATGACAGGCGCCACAAAATCATTCAACGCAGCGGCAGGCACTATACGTGGCGACTACGGCCTAGGACTCACTGAAAACGTGATCCACGCCTCTGATTCTCATGAAAGCTTCATAAAAGAGTCCGGAATCATTTTTACATATACATAGGTGAAGCTGCGCCATCCGGTTCTAGTTGTATTAGGTCACGTAGACTCAGGTAAAACTTCATTACTTGATACCATTCGGGGCACGGGGGTGCAAGCGCGTGAAGCTGGAGGCATTACGCAACATATAGGCGCTAGCTTTTTTCCCATAGACACGATAAAAAAACTAACTGGACCTCTTTCTGAGAAACTTGCAACAGCAGGGTCTCCAATTCCTGGCCTCCTCGTGATTGACACTCCGGGTCATGAAGTCTTTGCTAATCTCAGAAACCGGGGAGGCTCTGCTGCTGACATAGCTATACTTGTAGTTGATTCAAACAAGGGTTTCGAACCTCAGACATTCGAGAGTGTCGAAATATTGAGGAAGAGGAAAGTTCCTTTCGTCATTGCACTTAATAAGATCGACATGATCAGAGGTTGGAGACGAGGAACTTCGCAGTTTATAACTGAACAAGTGAAAGCACAGGATTCCTCAGTTATTTCTATGTTGGACCAGAAGATCTATGATGTAGTAGCTACTCTTTCTAGGCTTGGGTACAATGCAGAGGGGTTCTGGCGTGTCAGGGACTTCGGTAAGGAGGTAGCAATAGTTCCAGTCAGCGCTGCAAAGAATGTAGGAATTCCTGAACTGCTTGCCGTTGTTGTTGGTCTATCGCAGCAGTTCATGGCCAAGAGATTGGAAAGAAGAAAGGGACCAGCAAGGGGAATCATACTTGAGATAAATGAGGAGATAGGGCTAGGACCGTCCGCAAATTTGATACTTATAGATGGAATTGTAAGGGTGGGAGATACAATCATAGTAGCTAAAAGAGACCAAGCTGTTATTACGAAAATAAAGGCCCTATTGCTTCCTAAGCCGCTTGATGAAATGCGCGACCCACGGGATAAGTTCAGACCTGTGACTGAAGTTATCTCTGCTGCCGGTGTAAAACTGACCTCACCCGATTTGGATGGTGTACTAGCAGGAAGTCCACTCTACGTATTGGAAAACAAGGAAGAAGAAATGAGGCTTAAGCCTATGATAGAAAATGAGATTAAGAGTACAATAATAAGGGACACCGAGACGCAAGGAATAATACTTCGCTGTGATACAATAGGTTCGCTTGAGGCCATTAGAGACATGTTAAGGAAAGCTGATATCGCCATACAAAAAGCAGACATTGGGCATATTACTCGAAGAGATATCCTTGCTGCATCTGCTGTTAAAGAAAAGGATCGATATTTGGGCGTTGTTCTGGGCTTTAATGTAAAGACGCTAGAAGAGGCAAATAAGGAAGCTCATGATAAGGGTGTACAGATTTTTAGTGATAAAGTAATCTACAACCTTGTTAGGAGGTATACTGACTGGGTAAATTATCAGAAGGAGCATGAAGAGTCAATTCTATTTAACGAAATACCGCCTTTGTGCAGATTTCAGTTCATGAAGGGTTTCGTATTCAGGAGAAATTATCCAGCTGTATTTGGAGCCGAAATTCAAGTAGGAAGACTTCGTCAGAAGGTTGAGGTAATAAATGAGGTCGGAAGAAAAATTGGCGTTATTCACCAAATCCAGAAAAACGGAAGGCCAATAGTTGAGGCTACTCGGGGAGAAGAAGTCGCGGTATCAATAAAGGACGTTTCTGTAGGGAGACATCTCTACGAGGGTGATATCTTATACACCAATCTAAAGAGCAAGGAAGCAAAGTTATTGTCAGATCGTTTTAGCCACCGTCTTGCACCTGAAGAAATAGATCTATTAAACAAATTAATTGGCCTAAAAAGAAGTATGGACCCATCATACGCATACATCTAGCTTCAGCTTCAATTATTGATACTTTTGCAAAAGACCTTCTAGTCCTTTTTCTCCCACCGCTCCGACAGCCCTGTCTATGGCTTTTCCATTCATAAAGACAATAAATGTAGGGATAGCGTAGACATCGAATCTCATTGCTATTCCTTGGTTATCATCTACATTAAGTCGTCCAAATTTTACACTTTGACCATATTTCCTTGCTAATTTGTCAAAAACTGGGAGCATAAACTGGCAAGGACCACACCATGTGGCCCAGAAATCTACTAGGATAGGTTTATCCCCGGAAACAGTTTCGTCAAAGTTCGTTTCTGAAAGTTCAAGCAGTTGAGCACCTTCGCTAGTCGATGAGACTCCGCTCCTTGTCTCTTCCTTATCACTCATGCTACCATCTTATCGTAACTCAATATATAAGACTTTACAGACTGGTTCCATTGATACATCTGTGACGTAATGGCAGCATTTATCAAATATCTGGTTAAACAACTTGTTTATCAATCTTCCTTTCACTATCAGAGGTCAATCAGAAATCGCACAGTATGCTTGCCCTTTCTTCTAGAGATCTTCATTCCATGATAGGTTATACCCTTTACCTCAACCTTATAATGATGCTTTTGAACCATAAAGTCTTCTCCTTTACATCTACCAACTAAGTAGTATTTATCGCCACGCTGCTCAATCCCCACATCGAATACAGCGAGGGCAGTATTATAAAGCAGAAGTTTTAACAACACCTCTTCTAACCAGTTATAGAGAAGGCTTTTTTGGTCATGACCAGTGGTCTGAATAATGACACACCTATGCAGGTCTACTCTCCAAACATCACAAACAGTGTTGATTAGAGCTCTTGCGGAGTTTGAAAACGCTTCACCTAGCGTTCGTCCGTAAGCTTCAATCACCACGTCACCTACATGCTCAACGTAGCGGAAAGAAGCGTTGGACATACGTATTCTAAGCTAACCTGGTTATTATATCGGACAGCAAAATCTAAATTGAACAATTGATGGTTCATGACGTGGAATTAGAACTCCCTCGTGGAATGAGAGATCTGGAGCCGAACGAGCTTGATGGAATAAATTACATCAGAGACAAGTTCATGGAATCTGCTCGTATCTTTAACTTTATGGCAATGGAACCGTCGCCACTTGAAACGCTCCGGACGCTCGAGACAAAGGCCGGACCCACCATTTCACAGGAAATCTACAGCCTGACTGATAAGGGAGGAAGAAAAATTGGGCTGAGATTTGATCTCACAGTAGGGTTAACTAGGTTTGTCACTCGGCGAAGAGATCTCAAAATGCCGACAAAGATAGCATCATTCGGTGGGGTATGGAGATACGACGAGCCGCAGGCAGGAAGATACAGATATTTTCATCAATGTAACTTAGAAATCTACGGATCTCGAAACCTCGCCTCTGATGCAGAAATAATTGAATTCATGCATTTATTTCTGAAGAATCTTGGGCTAGACGTTACTATAGAGATAAATCATCGCCTTTTGGTAGAAGAATTTATTCGCAAAAAACTCAGAATTTCTGACAGATCATTAATTTCGGAAATATTCAGAATAATTGATAAACTCCCAAGAAAAGGCTCTGAGTCAATCTTCAACGAGTATGGAAACAAAATTGACAGCTCTATCTTGAAAAAATTAATTACTTTCTCGGGCATTAGAGGACGTATCCCTGATATTATTAATAATTCTCAATTGATGGAGATGGAGAATGTGAAGACTGTTGTAGAGCTGATTGAAATGTTAGAAACAAGACGAAGTATTAATGCTGTATTAAACTTAGGAATCGTTAGGGGTCTGGATTATTACACTGGACTCGTCTTTGAAGCCTACGACGCGAACGCCAAGCTCGGTGCGCTAGCAGGAGGAGGACGTTACGATCAGTTAACTGATCAGTTCGGAAGAAAGGACTTGGGTGCGACCGGAGCCGCTGCCGGCGTTGAAAGGATCCTTCTTGCCCTTCAGCAACGCAACTTGTTTCAGAAATCACACCGGCGAATTGTTTACGTTGCGTCTACCTCCAACGCAGTTAGACCGATGGCGATGGAGATAGTTTCTAATCTACGTAAAGAGGGATATGTGACCGACCATGACCTGCAGGGTCGATCTCTAACAAAACAAATAGAGGATGCATCATCAAAAAACGCCTACGTTGCAATCATATTGGCACCTGAGGAAATAGAGCGAGGTGAGGTCATTATCAAATCTTTGATAACCGGCAAGGAGAAGAAGCAGAATATACAAAACTTGATCCAAGAACTACAGTTGACCGACTAATAAATAAAGTAGTACTACTGAGTTCAGCTAATTTAAGTGTCTGGCCAACACGATCAACTCTAGAAAAACATATTATCTCCCTTTTGACTATACCTGAGAAAGGGGAAACTAATGACAGCAGTCCTAGAGAGTTCTTCACTTCCAATTGTATTGGTTATATTGTTTCTGCTACTAGGAACGGCCATAGGGTTTGTCATAAGCTTTGGATTAAGCAAGAGAAGAGGTTCCAATGATCTTACCACAAATAAATCCTTAGCCTCCAGTTCCGAGCTGAAATCTCATATTTGTTCCCTGGAATTTGAAAGAAGTCTAACCGCACAAGCTTTAAGTCGGGTTTCTGAAGCGATGAATCAGGGCAATATTAGTTCCCTCGATCATGGAAGACTCGTCCTGCAATATGAAAAAAAGTTGAAGAACCTTGAGGAGAAAATAGCAGAATTGCGATCCACCTCAGATCTGTTTGAGCTTCAAAATCTACGAGATGATTTGAATTGCTTTTTACAAAATAAAATGAAACAACTTGACGAGAAGCTTAGTCGTCTTTATCCGATCAAAACTCAGCCTGGATCGGCTACTACTCTCCGCAATAAATTTGCAACCAGACAGAATATAAATGGTATCAGTCAAAACCGGGATCACTCCCGTTTCCATTCCCTCCGTAGACAAGCCCTTATCGACCAAGAGAAAAAGGTAGAAGCTACTCAAAAAGAAATAATGATTGCATTAGAACGTTTAGGTAACGAAGAAGTGAATCAGAAAGTCGAAACTAAAACAATAGAAAACAAGAATAGAGATGCGTTAGCTAGCTTTGACAGAGGCTAGCATTACTGTTCAAATCGTGCTATAGCAAAGCCGTACTTTAACTCTCTTGTCGCAAAACCGTACTTTAAATAAGAAAGTAACCTAGGAAAAAATTGTTAAATGGGTGGACTCACGGATCCGATAGAGAAGCACACAGGGAACATATTTAAACACATCAGGGAAAGGTACTTGAATGTAGGAGCTCAGGTCATCGGTTTGGGAAGCGGTAAAACAGTTGCAGGTATCGTTTCCCAGATGAGGAATCTCCCAGACAAGGAATCCCTTAGATTTATAGTTTCTTCTCTGCAAATTGAGCTCGAAGCAGAACATAACAAATTGAATGTCGTAAATGAAGATGAAGTAATGAACACTAAGGTGTTATTCGATGGAGCAGACCAATTGGATTGTGAATATCACATGATAAAAGGGGGAGGAGGCGCATTATTCAGAGAGAAGATTTTGTTTGCAGCTGCTCGGAAAATAGTAATATTAGCTGACTCCTCAAAATATGTTAAACGACTAACTCGAGCAATTCCTATTGAAGTTCATCCGTTTGCTCGAACACTATTTGTTAAGAAGATACGCAACTTAAATGTGGGAGTCATTGATTGCAAAGTAAGAATTCTCGAAAAAGGGTTCCCGTTCTTTAGTGAAAACGGAAATATAATTTTTGATGTCAGCTTCGAATCTATTCGTTCACCGACAAAAATAATAGGAGAAATAAAAGATATCCCAGGCGTTATAGAGGTGGGTATCTTCCCAAGACCCAGAAAAGTAAGTTATTACAAAATAAATCAAGATAATTCGTTTGACGTGATCAAATTTAATTGATCTTGACTGGCAGCTGCATGAATTGCCCGTGTCCAAGAGCAGACTCGTTTACAATGCCATGTTCCATAATTATCTCACCTCTAACTATTGTTATTACTGGCCAACCTTTTAGGTTCCAACCGTCGTAGATTGTGTAGTCGGCATGGGACTGCAAAATTTCTGGCGATACTTTCTGCCTCAATGACAAATCAATGATTACGAGGTCAGCATCTGATCCGGGATGGATCGTACCCTTCTTTGGGTACATTCCAAAGATCTTTGCTGTGTTATAACTAGTTACTTGTGAAACCTTTACAATGTCAATTCTACGGCCATTTACCCCTTTGCTTAATAAAACTGGTAGCATGGTTGCTACTCCGGGAAATCCAGATAAGGTGGACCATAGATCGTCCCCCTTCTTTAAAGACAAAGTATTCGCAACATGATCGCTCCCGACGGTATCAACTAGTCCATTTGCCAGTGCATACCAGCTAAATGCAACATCTTCTCTTGTCCTTAGCGGAGGAACGACTTTTCCTAAGATACTGTCATATTCTGTGGTATGAGTAAGATAATGAGGACATGTTTCCATAAATGTTCGACCTTGAGATCTTGCTTTTTCTCTCGCAGCTGTTTCTATTGCAAGCTTAGAACCCAAATGAACGAAGTAAACATAGCACCCTAACTCCCTGGCATGTCGACAGGATAGCGTGATAGTGTTAGCTTCGGATATGGGCGGTCTGCAGTGTGACCATATTTTCAACGACTTTTCATTGCAGATTTGATCCCTTTTTTCCTCTCTGGCACTCGCAATTCTCCTCGAGCAGAGCGACGCATCCTCTGCATGCACAAGGACTACGGAAGAACCACGAGATAATTTTTTCATGGTGGCGATCATTAAGTCATGAGTGACATCAACCTTTTCAGTGATAATCTTGTTACCTCCTGGCTCCTGATCCATAGATATCGAATCTACCTCATGGCCAAGGTTTAAATAGAGTTTATAGGAGTTGATACCTTTTTTTTTCAGAAAATCTATATCGTCTAGGTGACCAAAATTTAGTACTGAAGCATGTATCGCGTAGTCTACATAGTGACTATCTTTGCTAGCTTTTAGCTGCTTTATAATATTTCTATAGGAGCGGTTGAGTCTCATCATGCGAATAAGTGTGGTGATGCCACCGACTGACGCTGATCTTGATTCCGTAATCGCTGCCTTGTCTATCGGAGTATAGACTCCGTAGTGGACATGAGGATCAATAAGTCCAGGCAGAACATATTTTCCATCCGCGTTGATCTTCTTGTCGGCGTGTACGTTATTGCTAGACCTCAGAATTCCTTTTATCTTTCCGTCCTCAATTAATATATCGGTATGAGGCAAAATTCCTTTATTGGGATCTACGAGAGAGGCATTAGTAACAAGAACGTCACAGGTATTACTCAAATTACTAGAGTTTAGTTGTTAACTATTCTATTAAACTGTCGGATCATTACAGAATGCGAATTGTATAATGTCCTATCTTAAAATAATACATGTTTTAAGTCAGGTATTTGTATCAGTATCAGGATCAGTATTACACCCTATTTCTGCGCACCCATTTCCTTCTTAAGATGTCATAAAAGTAGATAACCGTTGTGTGAGTGTTCTGTATTTTTACCAGTTCCGCCAAGATAATATCAACTATGTAATCAATCTTCTCGATTGCCATTTCAAATTCCTTTGGTGATAAATCAGCCATCTGGAATAGGATTTTAGTATGAAATATCTCGTTATCTTGAATGAACCCAGCAAAGTAGATCTGGAGCTCCAGGCCAGTCTTACCCCGTCTTTTCCTCATATCTTTTAGAACTTGTTTCATGCTAAACCATCCCTCAGCAAATAGCTGGAAGAATGGCTCGCAAAAAGGAAGCGGAAAATCTATTTTAATAGTTCCTTGTAGTCCCTCTTCACTAAATTGAGACTCTTGATCATCCTCGACCACGCGAAAGGTCTTATTGAGAATATTGTAAATTGTCTCAGATTCAGAGAGTGAAATACCGATATGTGAGAACCTCAGATTGGCGTCGTTCTCTGACACAGTACAATAGTTTATTGATGAAGGCCCTTCAATAAATCTTGCCTCAAAGCGTCTAGTGATGTCATCGCACAAATGAAACCCCATTAAAAATAAATTCTAGATCGGCGTTTGAATCGTAGTGTGAGAATCGTATACGTCCTTCTCGACGGAGTCAGCGACCTTCCCAGCCCTGATCTAAACGGGTTTACTCCTTTACAGTCAGCCTCTACTCCGGCACTAGATTCCTTAGCTAGAGGGGGTTGCATGGGACAGGTTACAACTGTTGGTCATAACATAGCTCCGCAATCAGATATTGCGGTATTTAATATGCTGGGTTATGATTTTAGAGACGAGGGGTATGTCGGAAGGGGAGTTGTTGAGCTGCTAGGTTCAGGGTTCGATTTTCAAAATGGCGACCTAGCGTTGCGAGGAAACTTTGCCACAATCGATGATAATTACCAGATACTTGACCGCAGAGCTGGAAGGAATATTTCAAAATGGGAAGCTAACATGATTTGTGACAGGCTTTCTTCTAGAGTTCGGTTCGGCAATCCGGATGTTTCATTTGTCATAAAGCCAACTATTGGACATAGAATAGTAATAAGGTTTAGGCATAATAAGCTGCCTCTTTCTGACAATGTAAGCAATACCGATCCTGCATATGACAAGGTGTCAGGAATTGGAGTCGCTAAACTGTCTCCATTTAATGATATGATAGAGAAGAGTGTACCTGGGGATGATACTTTCGCTTCTAGAACGTCAGCTCGGCTCATAAATGATTTTAGCGATCAAGCTATTAACATACTAAGATCCGAACCGATAAATGAAGAGCGAGAGAAAGCAGGGAAAAAAGCTATAAATTGCATCCTTCTTCGTGATGCGGGAAACAGGATTCCGGCACTTGAGCCAATCGGAGACAAATACGAGATGAAAGTAGCTGCTATTGTTGACATGCCTGTAGAAATCGGTATAGCGAATATGCTCCATATGGAAATGTTACCATCATTTAATGTAGATGATTACGAACGGAAGGCGGAGGTCATATCTTCAAACTTATCGAAATACGATCTTATTTATGCGCATATCAAAGGTCCCGATGAGTTTGGTCATGACGGTGACGCTAGAGGAAAAAAGAGAAATATAGAAGAAATTGACAGGAGGTTCTTTAAGATATTGGCAGAATCAACGCCAGATGATGGCACACTTGTTGTCTCAGCAGACCATTCAACGCCTTGTGTTAGTAGGTCCCATAGCTCTGACCCAGTTCCACTCTTGATCTCCAGCAGCCATGTTCAAAATGATGGTAGCCTTAGATTTACTGAAGAATTTGCTGCAAAGGGCGTTCTCGGCAGGATAAATGGAAGTCAGGTGATTTTTACCGTGATCAAGGAAATTTCACAAAAAGGAGTCGAGTAGTCCTAAGACATCAGACAATACAAGATCTACCTATTGCCTGTTAGCAACGTGTCCTTGCATTTTTCACAGATCTGCTCATCGATTTTAGACTCTATACTATGATGGACATCACATATTATGAAAGTGTAGCGCATGTAATTGCACAGTTCAACAAATTTGGACATGGTGCCTGGAGTGTATCGTTTGTTTGTCGCTAGGTCACGTGCAATATCTTCAATCATAGCCATAATTTGTGGAGTAGAGGTAAGCCGCACCATTAACTGAGTATCGCCTCTTGTCCCTCTCACATAGTTGCTCACTGCTGCCTGTGTTACCCCGAGTACCCTAGCAACTGTTTCCTCCTTTAGCTCATATTCCTTGGTTAACTTCCTTGCCAGTAAAGATCTGATCGCAGGAATTACCGATTTAGCTTCTATTTCAGAGGGTAACAGCATCTACCAATGCTAGATAAAAATTTATTGAAATATTATATAAATTTTGTCTGATCGTTATCGAAGAAACTCTTGAGTTGAGTAAATAACAAAAAAATCTAAACTAATAAAGAGGGCATACTTAAATACACCGAGATTTGAATCTTGGGTAAATGGGAGAGATCATAATTATTCTCCTTATGTTTACAAAAGGAGAGGTTTTATTGCTGTATGGGAGTCAAGTTCGGATTCACTCAAGGACTCAATGTAGCTAGGCTTGGGTTGGACGAAACCCAGGTTATGACTGCGTGCCAAATCGCAGACAGGATGGATTACGATTCGGTATGGACTATGGATCATGCCAATGTTCCCCAATGGAAGAATGCCGTGGTAAATGACGCTTGGTTGATGTTAGCTGCGATAGGTGCGGTTACGTCTCATGTCGAGCTTGGAACATGTGTCACGGATGCGATAAGAAGACACCCTTCGAGTATAGTACATTCTACTATTACCCTCGATAGAATAACTAAGGGTCGAGCGGTTTTAGGCATAGGCGCTGGTGAAGCACAAAATGTGGTAGACTTTGGGATTGAATTTTCTAAACCTGTTTCCAAGTTTAAAGAGCAGCTGGATGTAATTGAAAGGCTTTTTGAATCAGATCCAGACCACCGCGTGAGCTACAAGGGCCAATACTATGCTCTTCTTGAGGCCTGTCTTCAAGCTAAAAGCATTCGGCGGCCTAGACCCCCAGTATACATTGCTGCAGGCGCCCCGAAGACCTTGGAACTCTGTGCAAGGTATGGTGATGGTTGGATCCCGATAGGTTATACCCCTGAGTTATTCAAACACCACGCTAACCTTATCAGAGAGAGTGCTAAACTAAACGGGAGAGACCTAAATGGATTTCAGTTTGCTAACGACGTAGATATATACTTCACAGATGAGGGAGAGGAAGCTTGGAATAAGATGAAAAACGCCGTAAAGGTTAGTTTATACAAGCCAGAACTTCTTAAGGTCCACAACGTCACCCAAGACTCCGAGTTCGATTTCAGACGGTACTTCACAGAGTATGCTATGAATAAGCCGGAACTCATGGAGCAAATGAAAAGGGCGGCGCTGAAAATACCCGATGCTGTTGCCAGAACTGCAATTGGAGTTGGCAGGCCCGATGATGTAATACAGATGCTAGAGAGATTTATTAGCGCAGGCACTAATCATTTTATAATTCGCTTTTGGGGCGAAGGGTACTTCAAAAACATAGAAACCTTCGGGAACAAGGTGATTACTTACTTTAGAGGTAAAGATCGTTCCTAGGTTTGGATATACAAGTCCAAGGTTTCACTATTCCGTATTCGTGAACCCTGTGCTTTGCGCCTCTGCGTCAACGATTCAGCATTAAGCCCTAATCCTCTCAGAGATTGAGCAAATTCTTCGGAGAACCCGTGGAACGTATAAGCTTTCCGCGCTTTAGAACCCAACACTAGTTGTACGAGTTCACTGTAGTCACAGTGATCACTTAGCGGTAGAGCGTAGTCTAGTCCCATGCTAAACTTGTATCCGCCGTTTATAGCCCAACCGCTAAATCCTATCGTTACCGCGCCATAGTGTTCTTTCATAACCTTAGCATATCCTGACCTCGCGGCCACCAATGGCATTATCATCACCCATGGTGCTGTTTTTTCTAGTAGATCCTCCTCCCGTTTAACATCGGAAACTACGATGCCTTCTTTTAATCCAACCCCAAAGTCTCTGTAGACGTCATTTATTTGTGCGACGGATTCGTGAATATATAGTGGTGCCCAGTGCTGAAACAACTCGGTGAGCACTTGAGCCTTGCCGAGAGGGTACCCCATCAGTATCACCGACGTACCTCGATCAAACATTTCTCCAATTATTTTATTCGTGGTGTGTACGATCTCATCTACTGGTGGAAACACATATCTTGGTAATCCGAAGGTTGATTCTACTATTAATATATCCACCCGAGGTACCCGAGCGCCTCCCAGAGAACCTCTTTGTCTTGTCGATATGTCGCCGGTGTAGTAAATTTGATCCGGTATTAATAGTCCTCTCGACCCTAGGATGTGGCCCGTGTCGATCAAATCATACCCATCAGAATAGTCTATGCAATTATCTAGACGTATATCTATACCCCTCGCCTGAGCTAGGCGTGTAGTTGCTTTTGAAACTAAGACTTCTCTTGGGTAAGCTATCTTCTTTCTCCTGGGTGTCAATAAATGGTCGGAATGGGCGTGTGAAATAAACATAACATCCGATTTCGATTCCCTACGAGGATCGAGTAGTATCTTTTGGCCGTTTTCGTAAACTGCAAGTCCACATTCCGATACCTCCAGGCTAACCAATAACTCCATTTTCTGCGTTCGCAGTTATTTTAAGTTTAATACTGGAGAAATGACCTCCATTAGAAAGGTACCGCCGCTAGATGTTTAAGGATGCTATAAAATATGTATGACGTGCTCAAAATCGCGATTTTGATTTCAGGTAGAGGAACCAACATGAAATCGATTATACATGCAATTCGAACACGTCGCCTGGAAGGGGTCGAAGCTAGTGTTGTTATTTCAAGTAACGCACATGCTAAAGGTATTGAAATAGCAAAAGAATTCGGTGTTGTGACAGAAACACCCGGCAATCCTAATCTAAAGGGTTGGGCCTATGACAAGAACCTAGTCTGGCTTTTAGAAAAATACGGCATAACCCCGCGGAATGGCTTGATATGTCTAGCTGGCTATATGAGAATCTTAAGCCGTGAATTCGTAGATAGATACAAGATGCGTATACTTAATATTCATCCTTCGCTACTCCCAGCTTTTCCTGGCTTACACGCACAGAAGCAGGCTTTGGAATACGGCGTAAAGGTGACAGGATGCACTGTTCATTTTGTTGACGAAAAGGTTGACTCTGGTTTGATTCTACTTCAAAGACCTGTCAGAGTTCTAGATTCAGATTCGGAAGAGACCTTGTCTAGAAGAATATTAAAAGAGGAACATCAACTATACCCCAAGGCCATAAAGCTAATAATTGAAAAGAAAATTTTGACTCGAGGTCGCAAAGTGATATTAAGACAGAAAAACCTATAAGTCAGACTGGTCGTGTTTCGTCAAAATTTAAGTGTTCGTCTTTCATTCTGGGATTTAATAACATAATTCAAATGTACGCAAACATAATAGATGGCCTGTCAGTGGCTACAACGATACGAGCAAAGGTCATAGAGCAGGTGAATCAATTAGCTGAAAGAGGTATTAAGCCTTGTCTTAGCACAATCCTGGTAGGCAACAATCCGGCTTCAATTACCTACCTAGGGAAGAAACAACAGGCCGCTAGCGATGTAGGTATCACCACAAGGGACTTTAGATTTGACGAGACACTAGAGCAGGAAGAGTTAGAACAGGTAATTTTAGATCTTAATGCCGATAGCGGTGTCCATGGAGTTTTAGTGCAGCTACCTCTTCCGAAGCGAATTGATCTGAATAAAATCATGAAAGTGCTTAATCCACAAAAGGATGTGGACGGCTTAACTCCATTCAATTCAGGCATGCTAATGGGGGGCAATCCTGTTATTACTCCATGTACTCCAGCAGCTATTCTGGAACTGCTGGATTTCTACAAAATTGGTGTGGTCGGAATGGATGTGCTTATTATTAATAGAAGTAATCTAGTTGGCAAGCCATTGGCCTGCTTGCTTGTTGAAAGAGGGGCTACTCTAACGGTTTGCCATTCAAAATCAAAAAAGCTAGAGGAGAAGCTAATAAGCTCTGAGATGATAATAAGCGCGGTTGGGAATCGCGAATACTTTACTATAACTGGTGACATGGTCAAGCCAGGTGTGGTAATTATTGATGTAGGAATCACCAGATTCAGGGGAAGAATTTGTGGCGACGTTGACTTCGACTCTGTCCGGAATAAAGCTTCATGGATTACCCCTGTCCCAGGAGGTGTTGGGCCTATGACAGTTGCCATCCTGTTGAGAAATACAGTATACACCGCGTGGTTATCTCTTGGAGCCAGCTATAACAAGCATTATGGGCAGCATCATAGCTGATGAAAAAAACAGAATTAGAAAGTCGCTATTAGAAAGACGGAACAGGCTATCACCAACTGAGATTTATGAAAAAAGCCAGCTAATCCAATCTCATGTCTTGAATTCGAATCAGTTCGTTAAGTCTAACACGATCGGAGTGTATTTCCCTGTGGGAACCGAAGTAAGGACTGAGAAAATTATACGGAATTCAATCCGAACTGGAAGGATAGTGGCCCTTCCCAGAACCGAATTAGAAGGCATGGAGTTCCACCAGCTGTGCAATGAAAATCTTCAAGATCTTATTTTAGGCAAATATGGAGTAAGAGAGCCGCCCAGAGTCGGTAGGCCAGTACGGAAGATTGATTTACTAATTGTTCCTGGTGTTGCCTTTGATAATCAGGGTTCTAGAATAGGTTATGGTCGCGGCTATTTTGACCGGTACATGATGAAAGCGAAGATTTCCTTTTCTTTAGGTTTAGGATTCAAATTTCAATTAGTATCTTATAGCTTACCGCAATCTTCCTTAGACCAAAGGATAAACGGTCTATCACTAGAAACTGGAATCCTGAAATTCTAGATAAGAATATGCCGAGTGTTTATGGTGTCTGCCCTTCCTATGTCTGTCCTATAGAATTCTCCTCCTGGACCCCATCCTAACCTCATAACCACGTCATATGCTCTTTTTCTCGCTGAGTTAAGGTCTTCTCCGGTAGATGTAACACCTAAAACTCTTCCCCCCGCAGTTACTAATCTCCCTGATGCTTCCTTCCTTGTAGCCGCGTGAAAAATCACCACATTTTTAGAGAAATGGGATTTCAATCCATAAATCTGGGATCCGATATTGTATCTTCTCGGATACCCCCTTGATGCCATAACTATACATACCGAAGATTCTTTTTTCCATCTAAGGGGTGGCATCAGATTGAGTCTCTTGTCCATCGCAGCTTCTAAATATGGATAGAGGTCAGATTCCATTCTAACTAAGAGTGCCTGACATTCTGGGTCACCCATTCTGGCATTGAATTCCAAAACATAAGGTGCTCGAGTCTGACTCTCCAGCATCAGACCAACGTACAGGAATCCGGTAAACGGACATCCGATAGACCTCATAGCGCCAATCGTAGGGCTTATTATTGACTTCATTACTTTAACTTCGAGAGTTTTGTCGAATCCCTCTACTGGAGAATAGGAGCCCATACCCCCAGTATTTGGGCCTTTATCATTATTATAAGCACGTTTGTGATCCTTGCTAACTGCAAGAGGTACGAAAGAGTTTCCATCACACACTACTATAAACGATGCTTCCTTTCCAGAAAGCCTTTTCTCGACAATAACTTTGTTGCCAGAATCTTGGAATTCCTTGGTTAGCATCAAGACTCTTAACGCTCGAATCGCTTGTTTCTGGGTGCTACAAACAAAAGCCCCTTTACCCGAAGCCAAGCCATCAGCTTTAACAACAAGTTTCTCAGTTTGAGACTTAATATAATCCTCAGCATCCCTATAAGAGGAAAAGACAGAAAATGGGGCTGTTCTTATGCCTGCTTTCCTCATGAGACGCTTGCTAAACACTTTACTAGATTCTAGCTTCGCAGCAGCCTTAGTAGGTCCGAAGATCCTTAAACCTCTTCTCTCGAACTCGTCTACTATCCCTTCTGAGAGTGGGCTCTCAGGTCCAACAATGGTTTCGCAGTCATTACCTGCAGCAAATTCTATCAACTTACCGAGGTTTGAGTAGCCAATCTCGACATTATTTTTGGTTCCTCCATTTCCCGGACAATAGAAGACTTCTTTAACCCTTTTGCTCTTGCTCAGCTTCCATCCTAATGCATGTTCCCTTCCCCCAGAACCAATTATTAGAAGACTCCTTCTGAAATGGTGCAATATACTATTCTATTTCTTTGGATAATAAATTGGTGATGCCCTTTTATTCCATGTTATTAAATTATCTGCATGGATGAAGAAGACGGCCAGGAAAGGACCAAGCGTGGGCTTGCCTCAGCACCGGGAAACACTAAAGAAAGAGTAGCCAGGAAAGGGGGAGTCGCTCCACATCAAGTTCGTGGACTTGCGGCAGCGGATGCGGGTACGAGATCCAAAGTCGCTAAAGCAGGCGGAAGTGCTCGAGCTCTTGATGCAGATGGACTGAGAATTGCTGGCAAAAAGGGAGGTGAAGTGGTAAAGGCTGAGTATGGTACGTCATTTTACCAATCCATAGGAGGGAGAGGCGGGCTTTCGGTCAAGGAGAAGTACGGTATACAATTTTACAGACAAATTGGCGAGAAGGGTGGTGCCATTGTTAAGGAGAAATATGGCCAAAGTTTCTACAGGGACATCGGAAAAAAAGGAGCACAAAAACTTAAGAACAGATCAGTCATCTAACGTAGTATCAGAAGGAGAAGATCGACACATTTACGTTAGTGCGTTTTTCATTGAGTCACTTATAATTGCCCTCAGTAACTCATCATATTCGTCATCTTTGAACTCTAGCAATGTAAACTCTTCTTCTTTCATCGATTGTACTGCTTCCAAATGGTAACATGGTATTCCTGACGAGAGTGACTTGTAGTAATAATTTTTACAGCTACAGAAATTCAAATCAGGCGCCGCCCAATGCTCCTTGTCTTTTCCTACTATAGTATATATTCTTCTAACACTTGGTCTGAACAGGTGAACTTTAATCGCCTTTGGGCTTCGAATGGAGCTCTTGCTGAATTCCATGTGGGTCTACTAAGTGACCATTTCCATTAATATTCTTCCGGTCAGAAACGAGCTAGTTCAGATTCGATGGTAAATGAAAATAGGTTTATTATACTATACAGCATAACACCAGCTCACTCTTGAAGGACTACGATAATATGATATTATGGCTGGACTATTTCAACAAAAATCTTTCGCGGGCGAAGGGTCGGAAGATTCGAAAGGAACAGGCAGTATTTGATCCTACCCTACCTGATTTGATACATGCAGCTAGGGAATCTGGATATGATCCTCAAAAAGTTCAGATTAACGATCAAGCTCGATACCCTAGACGTGCGTATGTAAAATCTGGTTATATAGCCCTTCCAAAAGCAGACCAAAACAAATGCAAACTGATCGTCAGGCTTGGGCAAGGAATGCTAAAAAATAGAACAAAATTGTCCAAACGTTAGTTGTTGACGAGCGTAACGATCTTACATGCCATGATTGAGCTAGGAAAACTTTTGCATGTGGCTAAGAGCGGTCGGATTATAGTGAAGGTTAGCAATGCAGCAAGAGATAAAAAAATAACCGGTAGGTGGATAGTAGACTCGGCCGGGAGAAATATTGGTAGGATTCAAGAAATTTTCGGACCTGTAGGATCCCCATACGCTTCTGTCCAGCCAAGCCAAGCCAAGCTAACAGGCATTATTGGTACTAAAGTCTACATATCAGAAGAGGATTCTCTCAGGAGTAGACGTCGTACTGGTCTCAACGCCAACAGAATTTAAAAGTGTGCTTTTTGGTCTGAAACCTATTTCCTTATAATACTCCCAGAATGCGTCGCCAATATAGTGCACATTATCTATGACGTAACCTTTAGTGTTATGAATTGCTGTCACACTGTCTTCTAGTGCTCTACCTACTGCCAGGATCCTCGAGAATTTCTCGTCTTTAACTGTGACGAATTCACCTTTCTTAAAGCTGTCGAATTTTGTAATGCCTGGTCGCATTATCCTAGCTCCATTGCAGACAAATTTTACTGCTCCCATATCTACTACTACCGATGGGAACGCCGCAAGTATATTAGCCGTTCCTAAAAATGGAACAATGGTCTCACTATCGGTTTGTACTGCTGTAAAAAATTTAGAGCTAAGGATCCTCCGGCCTTTATCTAATTCATATGATACGAAGTTTTTTTCGCTTACTGAATTCTGAGCATCTGACGGCCACTTCCTTCGGATGACGTCCTTTAGTGTTGACGTTTCTTTTTTAGAAAGAATTACCTTCCTCATTTCCTGCTTTGTAACATTTCATGAAGATTTAGTATCAGTGTCTGGTGACGCTCGATCTTCCATAGGGATATATTCACAACCCATCGGCCCGCAATATCTTCCCACATAAAGTGCCTTTGGTCTATAGAGGGCTGGCTTTGGCGCAGCTTCAGCAAATTTTTCTTCAATTATGTGTGATGACCAGCCAACAATTCTAGAAATTGCAAAAATGGGCGTATTAAGGTCCATAGGAATATCCAAATCATGATATAAAGGTGCGCTATAGAGATCAACGTTAGGATATATTGCCTGCTTTCTTTCACTCATAAGGTATTGCTGTGTAACTCCTTCGACTTTCTCAGTGATTTCAAACCAGCTAGTCTTCTTGCGAGTTGACATAATCTTTGCAAGTCTGGAAAGAACTTCTGATCTAGGATCTGTAGTCTTATATACTGCATGCCCCATTCCCATAATCCTTCCCCCGCTGTCAAGGTGATTTTTCACCCATTTCCCTACGTTCTTAGGATCATCGATCTCAAGAATCATCTTCATTACTTGGATGTTGGCTCCTCCGTGCAATTCACCTGAAAGAGCACCTATAGCACCCCCGATACACGAATACATATGGGCTCTTGTAGAGGCGATCTCCCTTGCAGCAAATGTGGAGGCGTTGAAACTGTGTTCAGCATGTAGTATGAGGCAAATATCAAAAATTTTTGCCTCTTGCTCAGGCGGCGTAGCTCCCCTCAACATATGAAGGAAATTCGAGGCATGTGATTCCTCGGTTGTCGGAGGTACTATTTCCTTATGATTTCTTAACCTCTCCCACGCTGCTACTATCGTCGGGATCTTGGATATCAGGTTAATAGCTCGGTTAAAGTTGGTATCCTTTGCATCATCATCTAGAGCTGGATCATAATCCGCCAGTTCGCAGACACTTGACTGGAGCACATCCATAGGCCGGGCAGTCTTTAGACGGTTTTCTAAGTTCGTTATTAGCCGCTTCGGAATAGCTCTCGCACCTTGAAGTTTTTTCGAAAATTCAGTTAACTCATCGTTGCGTGGAAGTTGACCGAAGAGCAACAGGTACGAAGTTTCTTCAAAAGTTGAACGATTTACAAGGTCAAGAATATCATAACCGCGATAGATCAATTTGCCATTGTTGCCGTCAATAGAACAAATCTTGGTATCTGCCACCTCAATATTCCGCAAACCAATGTTCCGTGTGTCCATTTATGGCCATAGTTGCGCTAGCACTAAATATATAATTGACGTGCATATGCATACCTTGTTGCCATGATTAGGTTTGAAAATTGAATAGCGTTGGTTTTACTCAGCCCAAATCCTATTCCTTCCCTCGTTACTAGCCGGTCTAGTCTATTTAATTGGCAGCATATCTTCTTGTAAATTACTCTTAGTTATATTCAAGATGTCGATACCATCTCCGCTTGATGAGTCTCTTTGTATGGATGATTTAATTGCCTTAAGCACTAAAATCCTAGCTTTTTCTTCTGGCATATTCTGGCTATATTCAGCATCCATTACCCCAAGTGCCATCTCGGCCCCAGAGCCAACTGCGGCGTAATCGTCAGGAAGTACTGAGCCGAGAGGATCCAAGGTGTATATTTGTGGTTTATATTCCACCCCTCCCACTACTACCTGTGTTAAGAGAGGAAAAAAGCGCCTTTCGAACATAATCACGGACATCAATTTCGCGACCGAGTTGGTAGCGACGATCCTCTTAGTCTCAAGTCTCCTGATTTTGGAGAGAGCAGAGACCTGTCTAACTAAAACTTGCATATCTGCAATCATCCCGGCACAGGCTGCGCCAACATGTTCTGTGATTGGGAATGTTTTCTTCGTATTCTTATTTACGACGAAATTTCCATACGATACACGTTTTTCTGCAGCCAGAATAATTCCCTCGTTATATGAAATACCTATTGCAGTTGCTCCCGGAAAGAATTGAAACGCCATTTCTATTCTTTTTATAGTTCTACAATTAATCTCATTTAGCCTTTTCTAATAAGGAATATATTGGCTTACTTCCCGCAAAGAATGCCACCGGAAACGAACCATGAAGTAAGAAAGGTTTGTGCGGTCGTAACTGTTTTAACATCTTGATTCCTTATCTCTTTATAGAGGTATCGTCGTGTATCCGAATGGCTTCAGCCACCAGCCTGTTTTGGAGCCCTAGCGCACTTCTCCCTTCGGGATGTCTTGATTCTGCAATAGCTTCAGCCACAATTCCTATGATATGTCTTAACAAGAACTCATCGCCTCTTCGGGCCTCAGCCGCGTATGTAGAATTAGCTTTATTGACAAACACAAAGTTTTCGTTGGTAAAACTGTACCGTGAGTCAGACTCGTCCTCATATGGAATGACATTATATCCAACCTTTTTTAGTGCAAACGTCTTCTTGAGAATCGGACGCCTAACTTTACGGGACGTAACAACTAGGTCTTCACCACCACTTGTACCGAAATTAGAAATGGTTGGTTGGTTTATAGGTTGGCCGCCACTGCTTGAATCTGCGTGTAAAATACCTAATGGAGCCGAGCCGCCGTAGTCGCTTAAAGCTGGGTGGGATATGTCAAGGGTATGTAAAGCTTCGCTTACACTTTCCTGAGAATGTTTTGAACCGCGGCCTTTACGAGCTTCTGCCTTTGTCTCACCTTGCGTAACCTCGACAGTCTCGTAGCCCTCCACCTCTTCAGTCTCTATATTCTCGACTATCGCCTGACCGAGCACCTTGTCGATCTCTCTGTATATCCTTGATTCTTCCTTTGTAATCAACACGTCCTCGAATTCAGTTAAACTCGGAAAAACAGTATCTGTAATGAAACGCTGCATTTCCTGGTAGAACTTAGAATATTCTTCGTCTTCTATTAATGCTGATTTGTCAGCAAACCTAGACGTTAAAGAATCACATCTAACGTAGCCGGTCACTTTCTTGAGTCTATTGTCAAACCCAAAAGAGCTTCTTGTTACCACGTGATTCCCAACCATAATCGCAATACCATTCTCATCATCTGTAAGAGGTCTTTTGGCAATAACAATCTCCCCAATTATCTTCCCTTTATCAAGATTGACACCAAGTCTATGGCCTTGTATATCTGGAGCCTTTAAGGCTTCTGCCCCATTATAGCTCCATTCTGTAAAGACGTCCGAGGACTTAATGAAAACTCGGAACAGGGGTTGCCTCAAGACAGCTAGCTTGCGAATCTCCTTTGAGAGTTTCAGTGGGTCAACCAACAACTTTGGGCCTGTTAGACGTAGTTCTGTTCCATTTCGTTTCAGTGGTGGTTCATTTATCTCATTGAGTTGCGTATTGCCAGAAGAGAGTCTATCAAGTACCGAAGCTTCCAGATGGATCGATTTATGAAAAGCATCACGCCTCGTTCGTAGCTTCATGCTTTGGAAAGACGTGAGAAAGGACAACCTTCCTGTGCCGTACCTACCAGTCCTTACTCTGCGAAGCCGAGGTGAAATCGAATCATACTTCTTATGGGGGGAACCCAATAGTAGGAATTTTTCCATCCCATCTGCATTCATTCCCGCGTCATCCTCTATTATGACAGATCCATCCTTCAAAACTGTGACAAGAACATTATTTGCATCCTCGTCAAATGCGTTTTCTACTAGCTCCTTAATTATTTCATTCGGCGAAACCCAAGTCTTAGTGGCAAATTCCCTGAAGAACGAAGGATGAACTTTTAACTCTACTGTCATTTGGATTGAGATTTTACAATAGCACCTTTATTTGTTACGTATGAAAACTTGTTTGACAATCTAGTCATATAAGGTGGTATCAGATCTCGATAAGTTCCACCTTATTCTTGGTTATAATGTTAGAAATTCCGTTTTTTATTTTATCTACATCTATATTAAAGTATTTACCCCCTGCGTTAGTAAGTTTCTTGAGAGCACGTCTAAGAATAGAAATACAAATCTCTTCTTCATTTTTCTGGTAGTGAACGAAAGCTGCACAGACTAGAATAATACCTCCTGTTATCTCCTTTTCTACGCCACTTGACCCCTTCCACACAGATTCGAGGATCTCATGGGCAATCCAGTACTTCTCTTCGTTAAAGTACCTTGTTGATTCGTAGATAGCCTCCATCTTTTCCCTTTTTTTTTCTACGACCCGATAGGAACTTGCATAGTCCCCGATAGAATATAATATATGAGCAACTTCTGGAATCCGATAATCATCGGGCATGCTTATGTCATATTCAATATGGGTACTAGCAACTCTAGCATCTCTTATCATTATGCTATAATTCGAAGCTAGGTTTCTAGCTTCCGTCTTCAGCCACAGAATATCTTTTGGTTCATAGTGTAGGTTATGTAGAAATAGCATGTATCTCATAGAATTATCTACCCGCCACCTCAGCAAATACGTAGGCTGTTTCGACATCCTGGTCATTAGTCCAAAGTGAAGGGAGTGTCACAGCACCAACAACATTCAATTCTAAATCGTTGATCATTTTCCCCCAACCCCACATAGTCTTATCAGCCGTATATTCTCTCATTACATGAGCTCCCATCAAGTTAAGTCCAAGTTTCCCATTTACGTTAGAAAGCTTACTTACTTTTGGTATTACATCTTTTGCCAACATATCTCCCAGTTCTGGTAATCCAGATATAAAAAAGACGGGACGCTTCAGATTGAGAGAATCATACTGGAAATTTGTAGCGTCAACGTTTAGAATATTAAAGTGAACATCTGTTGAAAAGACAAGGGCCTGTTGGAGTTTGCTCAAGTCAGTATCTATCTCGATGCTGAAAGACTCTAGTCCCAATAAAGTCGAGCAATAAGCTATTCTTCCGTCTCCTGAACCAACATCAATCAATTCTGTGTATCCCAATTTTTTAGAAATAAGAGCGAGTGCGTAGGCTGACAAAATCCATGTTGGATAAAAAGGTTGATAACAGGTGTCGTATTTCTTGCTGCTAAGCCAATAGCTATTAATATCACCCTCGTACGATACGCATAAAATGCCGTCAACTACGATTTCGGTCCACTTGAAATAAATAGGGTTATTTTGGGCGAACGAATTCAGTTTATCTAGAGAGCCCTGCTCAATACCCAAATTTGGTGAATTCTGTCGAGGTATTATTTCTGTGACATGGGCTGGCGGCGAAAAATTTGAGATGTACTTTTTCTTGATTCCTAAGATTGACGAACATAGGCCCTCTAATATCATATGCTAAACTGAACTCTGCCCTGCAATTTAGTACACCGATTCCGCCGTCGGTCTCAAACCGCGCTTGTAGGTCTCAAGCCCACATATTTCGCAGCAATACAACCTCTTTTTCTTATAGGTATAGATCACATCATCATTTTCTCTTATGTTGTGGACCGTTTTAGCCATACATCGATCGCAGAATCTTACTTCTGTGGTTGCATTCTTCATACGGCTTCTATTCTCAATGAGATTCCGTTGCTACTTCTTTAGCTTTTGAGACAAGAGGATCGGAACCTCAGCCGGTAACTTTGCAACTGGAACATCAGCCTTAGAAAAGCTAGCCAATTTTGATTCAGCAGAACCGTAATCGCCGTAAACAATCGCCCCTGCATGTCCCATCCTCTTTTCTCTAGGCGCTGACCTTCCCGCAATATATCCTATGACTGGTTTTGTAAAGTTAGTATTTACTATGTATTCTGCTAATTGTTCTTCAGCATCGCCACCGATTTCACCTACTACCACAACACTTTCAACATCATCCAATCCTCTAATCATATCAAAGCATTCTATAAGACTTGTACCGTTAACTGGATCCCCCCCGATACCCATACAAAGCTTCTGACCAAGATGAGCTTTTGTTAGGTTGTATGCTAATTCGTACATTAAAGTGCCACTCCGGGAAAGGAGAACCACTTTACCTTTTTTGAAAGGCTCAGCCGGCATAATTCCGATTTTGGTTACCTCAGGGACTATGATACCTGGTGTATTGGGACCTATTATTCTGGCATTTTTAAGCCTAGCGTATTCTATTAGTTTTAGAGAATCTAGGATCGGAACATGTTCTGGAATTGCTACCAACAACCTTATCTTATTGTCTAAGGCTTCGATCGCGGCATCCAAAAAATTTGAAGCCGGGACAAAGATCACAGATATTCTGGCTTCCGTCCTATCTACTGCTTCTCTCATCTTATTATATATGGGGATTCCATCAAACTCCTGCCCTCCTTTGCTAGGCGTTACCCCAGCAACGATTCTTGTTCCGTATCTTCTCATCAGCCTAGTGTGTATGGATCCATAACTCCCTGTCATACCTTGAACTATCACTGGTTTTTTGCCATAGTCTTTCTCTGTTTCTTGACCAATCAATAAGTTCATGAGGTCAAAGTGGTTTTTCATACACCCTCTCCATTTTTGATAATTCTTCCAGCAAGTCACTTATAGCCTGTTCTACCGTATTATACATCTTGGCATTGCTCTTTTTTAGCAATACTTTTGCCTTATCTGCCCCTGCGCCAGAAATTCTAGCGAACGTTGGCACTTCTATAATCCCATCGTGGTATGCCCTTACTATGCCCTCTGCTACCATGTTAGTGTTAACGATTCCCCCGAATAGGTTGATAAGAATAGCACGAACCCTCCTTATTTTGCTAATAACCTTCAAGGAATCGTATATTGTCTGGGCAGTAGCGCTGCCTCCAAAGTCTAGGAAACAGCCTGCTTTTCCCCCCAGATCTGAAACCATATCGAGGGTAGACATTACGAGTCCAGCTCCATTTCCGATTATGGCAATATCTCCTTCTAACTCTACAAAGGAAAAACCACTTCTTTTTGCCCGCATTTCTGACTCTGACATATACTGATATTTTATGAGCTCAGGATGTCTAAACAATGCGTTATCATCGATAATGACCTTTGCGTCTAGAGCCATTAGGGACGCGTCTTGGAGAACTACGGCGGGATTGATCTCTGCTAATTCTGCCTCTTTTTCAAATACAAGTCGTGACAGATTGATGACAAAATTTATGAATGATCCAGCAGTACGATCTTTCAGATGAAGTTTTGATGCTGCCTCAGTTGCGAGAGGGACTGATACTCTGAAGGAAGGAATGTCTATGATAAATTTATCCTTAACGCTCTCTATTTCTACTCCCCCTTCGGCTGAACATATAAGGGAATAACTCCGTCTACCCCGATTCAAAAAAATGGAAATATACATCTCCTGCCTGCTAACGTTGACGGCCTGTTCTAAAAGTATTGACCGTGGAAGTTGTCCCTTAATCCGCTTATTCTTAAGTTCCTCGAATTTCAAGGCAACTTCAGTAGGAGTGTTACATTTTACGATGGCGCCCGCCTTTCCCCTGCCTCCTGCCGCGACCTGCGATTTTAGTATTAGAGGAAACCCTAATTTAGTGGACAACTCTTCTGCTTCACTTGTTGAGGTTGACAAAGCATGCTTAGGGGTGGGAATTCCATATTCAAGAAAAAGCTCTTTTCCTTGATATTCAAGTAGCCTCATGATTATCTTGTTAGGGAAAGGAGGGATTGACTCATTTATATTTCTAGTATGCAAAATTATACTGGCTTGTGGCTTAAAATAACTGGGTCTTGCCTAAAATGTTCGATATCTTATAATAACTTGGTAATGTACTATTATCATATTAAAATTAAGTAGGCCGACGTGTCACTTAATTCGTTCCTTGAGTCTCAAAATATAAAATTTAAATATCCATATATCCGCATACGTGTCAGACTGATAATGGTTGAAAAAATGACTGCCGTCTGGTTGATTATTCTGACAATTATCGTATGCGCTGCCGTTCCAGCGGCGATGATTTGGTTAACATCACAGCCAGAGCCTGAGTTTGTCCTAGGTCTTGAGCTTTACAATGCTGACCCTCACACTACAAAATAGCAATCTGGCGAGTAGTATGTCTCGTTACCTTCTTTTTCTCCGTGGAATTTAATCATCGGTTCTAATAATCATCAGTTCTATTTACCTGGGTCACCGAATCCATACTTCTATAGTATTATATAAAGTCCAATGAGTATGATTCCATGTTTTGGCCGAGAATGCCCTTCCTGGTATGCTGCTCTGGCTCGGCGTTCTTATAGTTGCAAGCTGGTTTCTATCTTATGGGGCTGAGCATCTTTCGGCTAGATACGGCGTAAAATTTGTAGGAAGAACTCTCCTAAGTGTGGCCACTACAATTCCAGAAATTGCTATTGTTATCTACGCCGCGGCTGACGGCTTCTACGGAATTGCAATAGGAGCTGGATTGGGCAGCAATCTACTGATGATGACTTTAGGACTATCAGTAATGCTAGTTATCGCTACGACTCGTTTATCCAAAGCGCCCTTGAAAGGGATTCCTGTAGGAATGTTTAAACTAGATAAGATATTCTTGTTAGCTACTGCGCTTATCAGCGCCGTGCTCTTTATTGACGGATATGATTTTCTAGATGGATTCGTCTTCTTTTCCCTTTTTATAACTTATATTGCTATGGCCTTTCTAGAAATGAGGAAGGAACGTAAAAAAGACTCTCGAATTACCGAGAACGAGAACGTAGAGAAATCTGAAAGTAAGCATCAAATCATAAACGTAAATGAAGAATCCTCATCAAGAACGTTTGATAAGAAGATGTTCAAGTCAGTGTCAGTATTCCTCGCCGGTGCGATAGGCATTATGTTTGCAGCAGGACCATTTATCAATTCCATGCAAGAGTTTTCATTGGAGATAGGAATCTCTGCTATCATACTAGCTGTCATAATAAGCCCTATTGCAGGTGAGATGCCAGAAAAGCTCTCGATGATGATTCTTGCACACAAGGGCGCAGCAGGGGCTGCAATTGCCACCGCGAACGTACTGGGATCTAAAATTCTAAATAATACATTACTTTTAGCGGTAGCAGTATTTGGGGCAATTTACCACGGTGGAGCCTCTGCGACTATCGAACGTACTCCGGTACTAACCTTCCAAATGATTCTAGTTACTGTTGTCACTGTCATCGCTCTTCTCCCGCTCCTTTTCAAAAAGGAAATAGGTCTGAAATTGGGTATTTTGTTGGCAGGCATGTATATAGTTAGCATATTTGTCCAATTTCTTTTTGCTCAAGTCACGACTTAGCCATGTTACCATTTACAGTCACGCTATGTCAACAAAGGTAACCCTATTTTGCAAATCTGGGATTGTAGATCGACACAGTTAGCCTTTTACATATCTCATTCTGCCCATGGCCCTATTTTGTTAGATCTACCGTGCCCCCATCGTAGAAATATTGGCGGATTAGATAAATAATAGGCTGTTAATCCATACAATTCATATTAGCCAAATCTATTTATCTTCGATGAAGACAAACTTTATTATGGGCATATTTCTCGGAAGAAAATCCAAGCGGTCGGCTGATAGTCCATCTGACGACACGATACGCGAAGAATTGGATCCGCGCGACTTCCAGAAATATGATTTGTATAAGAAGGGAATCAACAGCATGTCTAACGAGAAATTAGAGGATGCAATACGAAGTTTCGAACTAGCCCTGAGGCTCGATCCAAAGTTTGCGGAGGCTTGGATCAAGAAAGGATATGCTCATTTTCTGATGGACGAGTACAATAGCGCTATTTTGTCGCTCGATAAAGCCCTGGAAATAGATGTCAACAATGTAGAACCTTGGAACTTAAAAGGCCTTACGTATTACAAGTTAAAAAACTACGACAAAGCTATCGCATCATGTGAAAAGGCGATCGATATTGATCCCAATGATGCAATGGTCTGGTATAATTACGCTTGCTATCTTGTATTGAGCGGAAGAATTGATGAGGGTTTGGAGAGCCTTAAAAGATCCATAGAAATAGATATCAGTTACGCGAGAAAATCAGTTAAAGATAAGGACTTCGAGAGTGCTAGAGCAGAAGAAGGATTCAGAAGAATAGTCGAAGTTGTGGTCCTAGAATCGATTAGACAGGGCTTCAATTATGCAGGCAAAATTGTTTGGATTACACGCATGGACAAGGAAGATGTTGAAGAAGCACTAACGAGATTGACTATGAAGGGATTGGTAATCAGGAAAGAGAAAAGGGGTTTCAGGGGTAAGGAAGAATATTATGAAATAGCAAAAGAGGTTGCAGAAAAGGTTGGATACGCCAAGCAAACAGGACTTTTGAAACAATCCAAGGTTGTATCCGCTCCGATGCAGCAACTTAAAGATATAAGCGAGATTATTGGCACCGCTAAAATTTACGTAGAAAAAGGGGACCTCAAGTTAACTATTGAAGCGTTAGAGAAACTAATAGATCCCTCACAGCATGGCAATGCTATGATAGAGCAATTTTTCGACCAACACAGAGACTTGAGACTATATGATATAAGGTTACGAGACAAGGGCCAAGAGTACTTGAACTCGCACAAGACAGATATTATAGGGTTACTTTCAGAAATAGACGTGAAAATTCGTGGCAATATTATGTCAAGTTCTGCGAGTGGATAGTGTTTTATCTATCTATAAGATAGATCAAATAGATACCAGATAATGTATTATAGTACATAATTACAATAGTTTATGTATGAGCAAGATCTTTGGTGAAATTACCGAGAAGGAAATTACGAAGACCATAGCCTCGATGTTTGACGAGACTATTCAGGAATATGCGGATTCTGATATAATTATAATTGGGGCGGGTCCAGCAGGTTTGACCGCTGGGCGCAAGCTAGCGAGCAGCGGATTAAAGACGCTGATTGTGGAACAAAATAACTATCTCGGCGGAGGCTATTGGGTGGGGGGGTACATGATGAATCCAGTTACTGTGCGTTCCCCCGCTCAATTAGTTTGGGATGAGCTGGGAGTTCCTTATCGTAAAATAGGCGATAATCTATATGCAACTTGGGGCCCACATGCCTGTTCGAAATTAATTGCTTCGGCCTGCGACGCGGGAGTTAGGTTCCTGCAGCTCACTAAATTCGACGACCTAATATTGAAGAACGGTAGAGTAAGGGGCGTTGTCATAAATTGGATGCCTGTTTCAGCCTTGCCGCGAAATGTTACCTGTGTTGACCCAATCGCTATGGAAAGCAAGATTGTTATAGACTCATCCGGTCATGACTCGGTTGCCGTGAAGCGACTAATGGATAGGGGATATATAAGATGGAAAGGCATGGATCCAATGTGGGTAGATGGTGGTGAGGACGAAGTAGTTAACAAGACATGTGAAGTGTTTCCGGGTTTAATTGCCGCAGGGATGTCCGTGACAGAGACGTTTGGATTACCTAGGATGGGTCCTACCTTCGGTTCTATGTTACTCTCTGGAGATAGAGCTGCCGAAGTAGCGCGAAGTAAAATTCAAGAGATAAGCAGTGTTCCTCCTCTACTATAACGGCTTCAATTTACAATTTTGTAGTGCATACCAGAATACGGAGAAATATACCGATTCTCCGAACGAATTATTAACAGGTACGGGTGTTGTAGATTGTAGTTAATACATATGTCGTATTATAGTGTCAACGACACTGAATCCCTTATGTCAAAGCCTTCACCTCTTAATGATGTTGTTATAATCGGTTCTGGGCCTGCAGGGTATACTGCTGCAATATATACATCTAGGGCTAAGCTCAGGACAAGAATAATCACTGGAACGCTTCCGGGAGGTCAGTTGATGACCACAAGCGAAGTGGAGAATTATCCAGGATTCCCAAATGGGGTTTTTGGTCCAGAGCTTATGATGAATATGCGACAGCAAGCAGAAAGATTCGGAGCGTTAATTGCCGATGATGAAGCTATAAAGGTAGATTTTAGTGTAAGACCGTTTCAAATTACTTCTCATTCAGAAACGTATGAAGCGCATTCAGTAATTGTTTGCACTGGCGCATCACCTAGAAAGCTAGGAATTAGGGCAGAAGACCAATTTGCTGGAAGGGGTGTATCATATTGTGCGACCTGCGATGGCCCGTTCTTCAAGGGGGAGGATATAGTTGTCGTTGGAGGTGGGGACACCGCCTTAGAAGAAGCCAGCTTCTTAACGAAGTTTGGCCGTTCTGTCCGGGTCGTTCATCGGAGGGACTCGCTAAGGGCTAGCAAGATTCTCCAAGAGAAGGCTTTTGAGAATCCCAAGATAGAATTCCTATGGAATAGAGTTGTTTCAAATATAGAAGGAGATAAGAAAGTAGGATCAGTGGTTGTTAAGGATGTGGACAACGGAGTAGAGCAGAAACTTCCAGCGGGAGGCTTGTTCATTGCGATAGGCCATGAACCAAACACTGCGATTTTCAAAGGGCAATTAGAACTGGATGATAGAGGCTACATCGTGCTAAAAAATCATACAGCTACTAGTATAGAGGGGGTATTCGCTGGGGGCGACGTACACGATTTTAGGTATAGGCAGGCGATAACAGCTGGGGGGTTCGGTTGTATGGCCGCATTGGACTTAGAGAGGTGGATTGCCGAAAGAAAACACAGGCAATAAATTTACGGAGGAGCTACTATCTATTTTGATATACCAATCGCGGAAGATTCCGTGCGTGAGTTAGCAGATTCTCAAATTCGCCAACTGTAAAAATTCCCTGTTCAAGATACAGACTCTTGAATTTCCTCCCATCATCAGCAAACAGACCAACAAATATCCCTTCCTCGAGACCATTTGCTGTCTCTAACATGGAAGCCATTACAGCTCCTGACGATGGTCCAACTGAAAGATTTTCGCGCATAGCAAGTTCTCTTGCCATTCTGAACGACTCTTTGTTCGTCGCAGTAATCCAATGGTCTACAACATTTTCTCGCCGCTTGAACAAGTCGGGCATAGCAGATTCCTGAAAATTCCTTAAGCCTTGCAACAAATGATTCTGTTGGGCCTGAATTGCAACGATTCTGACATCTTTGTTTTTTTCCTTCAGAAAGGTGGCGACGCCAGTGATGGTGCCGCCTGTACCACAACCAGTAAAAAAGTGAGATACTTTTCCATTTGTCTGTGCCCAAATCTCGGGCCCAGTACTTTCATAATGAGCGAGATAGTTGGCATCATTCTCATATTGATTTGGCATATAGTATACGTCCGGTCTTGGTTTCGCAATGGCCTTAGCCAAAGCAATACTCTGATCTGTTCCAGCGCCGACTCTAGGACACAGATCATCGGTCGTCATATGAATAGACGCGCCTAGATCTCTTAGAACTTTCTTTGTTTCTTCGCTTACTTTTTCTGGGATGACAATTTCTACCCGATAACCTAGGCTTACCGCTATACCTGCAAGTGCTATGCCAGTATTACCTGATGTAGGCTCAATAATGATACTCTTATCCTTTTTCAAAATCCCTTTTCTTTCTGCATCCTTAATCATCCAGTATGCGGCGCGATCCTTTACTGAACCAAATGGGTTATACCACTCCAACTTGGCATAAAATCTAATATTTTTGGTAGAAAATGAGGATAACTCAATAAGTGGGGTATTCCCCACGCTTTCTACAATATTTTGTCTGGTTACACTTTCCATTTTATTTTACCTTCTTAATTATGAATTCAAGTTCATTTTGAGTTTTGTTGATAGCGAGGAGATGATGTCCAGTTTTGCTTATCCAGCTCGAAATATCTTCCTCAGATTCTGGATCATCTGCGAGTACCTTGAGCACGTCCCCGCTAGAGAGTTTTTCGATTTCAATCTTAGTACGAAAAACTGGTTCGGGACAAAACAATCCTCTTACATCCAGAGTTTTTGCGTGTTCATTACTGGTATTACTAGCTACCATGCTTTATGCATCCTAAGTTGTATTTGCGTGATAATAAACGTTTATGGGAGTATTAATTGGGGAATTTTATAAATCATTGAACTAATATTATCTAAAGAAGTCCTTTTCTCTCTCTCGAATTAATTCGCTTATTGATGCTTTAGCCGACTTTACAAAATCAAAGCCCCTGATAACTACAACAGGTATCCTGTTAGACTTGCCCATCACTAATTCTGCAGCTGAGGCAAGCTCGTCAGCCACAGCAATCTCCGTCGTATGAAGTCTTCTACCGTACATATCCTCTTCTCCTATGTAACTTCTAATTGGAATCATCCCGGCCAAACCTATTGCTACGTTTGTCTGCC
>CAYTQD010000003.1:9230-57867 GCA_964439995.1 uncultured Nitrososphaeraceae archaeon | reverse complement strand
TGGGCCCAAGGGGGTTTGAACCCCTGGCCTACCGGTTATGAGCCGGTCGCTCTACCAGGCTAAGCTATGGGCCCAATTAGGCCTTCATTAGAAGGTTATAAAGGTTTTAAGCACTCTACCGCGCTGTGTAGTCGGCTTTTCCTCTGTACCAGGTATCACATAAAACTTTATAATGATGAGAAAAGATATTTTACGGTTTATGGTATTTCTAGCTAAATGGTATACTAGGTGAGATATATCTTTCACACACCGAGTCCAACAATCTATTTTGAGCATGCAGAGAATCAGTCGCGAATTTAATAAGGGATTCTGGCTCGTCTGAAACACCTTCAATAATGCCTTGCCATGCTGCGGCGTGTTTGACATCCACATATTTGTGAACAGTAAAGTATTCAATCTCTTCTCTACAATCTATTCCATAAAAATTCATCAGGCCATCAATCTTTGATCGACTTATATCGGGCAACTGCTTTTCATATGCGTACATCGCAGCGGCTCCACTTCCCAAAGATATTTTTGTTAGGTCAGTGAGAACTCTGACAGCATCATTTGTCATGCCAAAAGCAACATGATCAAGGAGCTCATCTTTTTTTATTCCAATGCTATCTGCAAATTTTGCCCATAGACTAATATGTTCGGATTCCTCTCTATAATTCTCCCCTAGGACTGACCTAATATTAGCATCTGTACAAAAAGACATTACGTTCTCGACTAAAAGTGGCACAGTTTTAACCAGTTGAAAGTATTCTAGTGCATATCCCTTAAGCTGATCTATGTCCAATTTTCCCTCCGACCAAAGTCTATAGAACTTGTGTTTTAACAGATTATGGTTTTCTATCTGGGAATCGATTCGTTGCGTTACACTATGCATTTTCTGTGTCTAACATAATTATATCGGATAGAAAAACGTTGTGCAACAAGAAGGAGATATTTTTACCATTGCGAACAAACATCTTGGTTTAGATCTGAAAAAGATCGAATACCCGATAACGAAAGATTTTATTTGAAGTTTCGCCTTCCTAGATAACTACATTTGCTCCGGTGGTGTAGAGGCTTCTTTTCGTTAAAGTGGTTGCACAATCCGGTCAAGCATTGTGGCCTTTCAAGTCGCAGATCCCGGGTTCAAATCCCGGCCGGAGCAATACGCTACTTAGGGTATGGAACCAGTATAGAAGATCAACCCCCGTAGGAAACGCATTAATATGCTTTTCACTTCCAGATAAAAGGGCAAGGGTTAATCTTTGAATTCTGGTGGTACGAAAATTAGAGCTAATCCGTTAGTGGCACAGTTCAACAATTACCTTTCCAAAATAGAAGATGCTCTTAATAGAGAACTTGATCTTTACTCATGGTCAGAATTTTATCTACCCCTCAGATACGCCTGTGAAGGTGGCAAGAGGATTAGACCTCTCCTATTGGTACTAATAGCAGAAGCTATACAAGCTATGAATAAGGATTCTTATCATGTTACTGAAGACGCTTTCATGGTAGGGTCGGCCATAGAACTCCTTCACACAGAGTCTGTTATCCATGACGATATAATAGACAAGGAAAGACTTCGCCGCGGGAAGCCGTCGTTTCATGTTAAATACGGATACAATAGCAGCATCCTTACAGCAGATTTCGTGCTGGGCATCATACTGAATATAGGATCTAAATTGAATAATTCACGAGTTACTCGCGAGCTCTCCAGTGCTGCAACAAGAATGAGCGAGGGAGAGATGATGGAGATCCGTTTGGCAAAAAATAACGAGATCACTGAAGATGAATACATCAAGGTCATCGACCACAAGACTGCATCACTCTTCGAAGCATCAACCAAACTAGGTGCAATTCTTGGTCAGGGCGAAGAGGATCAGATTCATGCCTTGGGAACCTTTGGAAATCTACTCGGGATTGCATATCAAATCCATGACGACCTGTTGGATTGGAATAATGAGGACAGACTCTTTAACTTACTTGTAAGAAGAAATGCTGAATCTACGGAAATCATTGGCAATATGGACAAAATGTATAGATCTTATTCCAGCAAGGCGCTGAATGAGCTTCGAAAAGTAGGGGAAGGCTTGTCCAAGAGGCATATTCAGCTTATAACTGATCTGAGCTTACTTCAGATCTGAGAAGACTGCGGAGCGATCTACCAACCTTAAGGCTTAGAACTAATCTGAATTTCTTACTCATCCTTCTAATTTATCTGTGTGCTATTAACCAAATTCGTGAGATCAGGTATAGAGTCGGTCGCAAATTCCAGCAAGGGGGCATGCCATATTCCGAATGCTACCATAAAAACAACTCCAAAAATTAGTACAGCCAGAATAGCCCTCGGTTCTTTTATCTTCGACATGTCAGGTCCTCTCTCCATATACATCTTCCGAATAATCCAGGCATAGTATCCTAGAGAAAGAGCACTGTTTAACACCCCAGCAATTGCAAGATAAGGCCCCCACCAAACATATGTAGAACTGTTAATTGCTGCTCCGAATAACACCAATTTACTCCAAAAACCGTTAAGCGGCGGAACTCCTGCCAGTGCCAATAGGGAGATAGCAAGTGCAATGGCAGTAATGGGCATTCTCACACCAAGTCCCCTGTATTTTTCTAAGCCGTAACTAGCTAAAGCTGTTGCTACAGCCGCGGCTGCAATGAAAGCTGTTGACTTCATTACAGCATGATTAAATATGTGAAACAGAGAACCAGGTAGAGCTTGTTCAGCGTAAGGAGCAACGGCCATGCCTAGAAGTATATAGCCAGCTTGTGCTATGCTAGAGTAGGCTAGGATTCTCGGTAGGCTTCTCTGAATCAAAGCCCCGAAATTCCCCAAAGTCATTGTTAGAACTGCTATAATGGCGAGAGTTATCGTCCAGTCTAGGTTTAGTGCAAACATTCCTAAAACTACGACCCGTATTGCGGCTGCAAAGCCTGCCTTCTTTGTGCCAGCAGAGAGCAAGGCACCTATCGTAGTTGGCGAGCCCTCGTAAGCGTCAGGTAACCACATATGAAATGGTACCAAGCCCATTTTAAATCCGAAACCTGCAACGAATAACGCCACTGCAAGAATACCTATAGGTATCAGCTTCTGGTCGAGATCTACTAATGCCCTGATTGATTCTCCTATGTTTGTTGTTCCAGTGATGCCATAAACAAATCCTATTGCCAGAACAAGGATGCCCGAGGACAAAGCGCCAAACATAAAGTATTTTATTGCCGCTTCGTTTGAAATTGGGTCTCTCTTGGTAAAAGCGGCCAGAGCATAGGTCGGCAATGACATTAATTCCCATGAAACAAAAAGCATTACAAGATCAGTAGAATAAGCTATCAAAACCATTCCAATGCTTGATAGAAGAATTAGAGAGTAGTAGGCCGCAGGGTTTGACCTGCCCTTCATATAGTTCCACGAAGATGCCGTTACCATTAGCGAGACCAGTAGCAGTGCAATAGCAAAGAAAGATCCAAACATATCATCTGCAAGAACATCCTGACTAAACGCAACAGCAGGTAATACCTCGCCCGAAATTACACGAAAAATGACGAAGCCTATTGATATGGCAAGCGATCCAAATGCGATGGCGCTATAGAGTCGATTGTTATACCCTCTCTCTTTTTTAAGAGCATCCAGCACAGGAATCGCAAGTCCAACCACCCCCAGGACTACTGTGACCAATATAGGGGTTGAGACTAAATCGACTACCATTTTAACTTCATTGGTTCTCCTATAGAAATAGTAATATAGTTACTATTATGATGCCAACAGCAAAGATGAAAAGGTAAGTCTGAGTTATTCCAGTTTCTGCCGATTTAGTCACCCGTGAAACGTATGCCATCGAGTACTGAAACGCAGGATTCATCCCATCAACAACCACATTTTCAAAGTATCTCCAAATTATTCGATAAATAGCCAGAGGACCTATTGCTGTGCCCCAGTAAAGTGCAGAATTAAGGTACCATCTCTTGTAAAGAAATTTCCATATTGCTTTTGTCAACGCGTTTTTCGAGATAACGAGGGGATCTACTTTTCTCGCTATATAAAATACGTACCCAAGTGCACCGCCAACTGCAAAAGAAACTACTGATGCTATTACAGCTATCGTGTTAAGCCCGAACAGTTGGCCTGCCGGAACCTCAGTTGTTTCTGGACCTGTCTGTGCTTCTTCGCCTATGCCAAAGGTGTGATCAAGATATTCTCCTAAAATGTCATGGAGCTGGTCTTCGAAAATAAACCCAATTGACCCAACCGCGATTGTTGCTCCTGCCAATATTCCAAATGGGATCCACATGCTCTTCCCAACTTCATGTAGGTGGTGGCCTTCATGTTGAATTTCTTCTAGATGTCTGCTCTCCTTTCCAAAGAATGCCATTCCAAGTATTCTAAATGTGTAAAAAGATGTCATAACGGCCACAATCACTGCTATAGCAAACAAATACTCGCCGTAAAGGTAACCAGATTCTAGCACAGACGCGAAAATTGCATCTTTGCTCCAAAATCCAGAAGTTATGAGTGGGGCACCCGCTAACGAAAGCCCTGCAAGCATCATGAAAATATACGTCTTTTTCATATGCTTACGCATCCCTCCCATGTCGGTCAAAAACCTTGAGCCTACAGTATGTAAAAGGGCACCAGCTCCCATAAACAAGGAAGCTTTAAAAACAGCATGACTTATCATATGATAAAATCCAGCGGTGTATCCTTCAACAAACTGAGTTGACAGGCCTGCTATCCCCATAATCATCATCATGTAGCCGATCTGTGACCCCGTGGAATAAGCTAGTACCTTCTTGATTTCAGGGTTAACTAGTGCTTGAGTGGCTAGTAGAAACGCAGTAACCGCCCCGGTCCAAGCAACTACTTCAAAGAATTGAGTCATACCAAACGCACCGAGAGCAAAGAATAGAGGTCCTATCCTTGCGACTAAAAATACGCCGGCTTTGACCATTGTAGCGGCGTGGATTAATGCAGAAACAGATGTAGGGCCAGTCATAGCTTCTAAAAGCCATTCATTGAGCGGAAACTGTGCCGATTTGCCCACGGCCCCGCCAAATAACAAAACTGCAGCAGGAACCAGAAGATTTTGTTGTGCCATTAGATTTGCCCATTCCTGGTTTTCAACAAGTTCCTTAAACCCAAAGGTTCCTGCATACGCAAATATGAGAAACATTCCTGCGAGCATCATGGCATCTCCTGCTCGGGTCATTAGGAATGCCTTCATTCCAGCCTGAGTTGGTGAGGCCCATAATGGTATCCCAGCCGCCCTTTCACCCTCCTTTCCGACATAATACTTCTTCTGATCGTAATACCAAAATCCGATAAGTGCGTACGACGCGAGTCCAACCCCTTCCCAGCCAAAGAAAACCATAAGCAAATTGTCAGAAAGTACGATGAGCTGCATGGATCCTATGAAAAAGAGCATGAAAAACCAAAATCTGGTCAAATCTCGGTCTCCATGCATGTAGCCTATTGAATACACGAAAATTAAAAATGAAATCCAAGCTACTAGATTAGCCATAAGTATCGATATTGTGTCTGCAAGTACTCCAGCTTCTAATCCAAGCACTGAAATCCAGGGAATTTGACTATGGATCTCAGCTCCAGAAACACCCAAAGGTAGTAATATTAGTGCTAGGATCGCACTAGCTAGAGAGAATCCGACTGCGAAATATCCCCTAATCCTGGGCCAGTAACGACCGACTCCAGCAATAGCGGCAGCCCCAATAAACGGCAACATCCATACCAACCAAACGATGATCGCTAATCCCTCAAAACCGATAGTCCCTTCCACCATCCCGTCTAGCCAGCCGCCTCTATAGTCTTATAATCCAGTATTTATTTCGATGCCCCGCTTAGATCGTGAATCTCATAGCATCTTGTTATCAAAAGATGAGTCTTTTTGTCCACTACACCTTACCTCTTAATCGGTAATGATGTGCTCAGCAGAGCATTGGTGTCACTACCATTTGACTGTCGTGTGTCCTGCTGATCCTCAAGAGCATACTCCGATGGGAGCTGCAGTACACCAGAGTTGGGAGGAAAGATCGATTCCACATAACCTGCAATAGGATTTAAAATAGGATCTGGATAAACCCCTATGATCAAGGTTATCCCCGCTAAAAGGGCCATTGTAACCGTTATATACTTACTCGAATCTCTAACATTAACCAGCCTCTCAGGTATTTTTCCAAAGAAGATCCTCTTATACATCCAAAGGATATATGCGGAAGATAGGAGCGGCGTTAGTATACCAAAAGCAAACAATATAACTCTCAGGGGGTCAGATTCAAATAGTGCAGTCTGCAATACCCCTGCGAACAAAATCCATTCAGACATAAATCCACTGGTCGGGGGTATGCCAATAATTGTCAAGGCCCCAATCATCGCGATAACTGCAGTATAGGGCATTCTTCCCGCAAGTCCCCCCAATTTCGACATACTTCTAGTTCCGGTTTGAAGGATAATTGAACCAGCCATCATGAAAAGAATCGCCTTTCCAAGGCCGTGTGTTACATAAAGTAGGACTCCCCCAGTGATTCCCAGTACGCTCTCAGAGCCTAAGGCGAACAGAATATAGCCCATTTGACTTATACTAGAGTAAGCCAATACTCTCTTGATATCATCCTGCATGAGCGCCATTGCACCCCCGTAAATCATCGTTGCAAGGCCCCAGATGTTGATATAGATACTATATTGGGTATAATTCCCGGTCAAAAGTTCCAACCAGAGCCTCACTAAGGCGTATGCCCCAATTCCTATCATGGCAGGAGATAACAAAGCGGAGACTGGGGTAGGGGCTTCTGCATGAGCATAAGGAAGCCAGATGTGTAAGAGAAATGCCGCTAATTTCACCCCTAACCCGACTACAAGCGAAAAAATAATAATAGACATCCATTGCACAGGAATATTTGCAACGTTAGACTTTACGGTGTCATAATCAAAACCCCCTGCAAAAAACCCCATAGCCAGAAGTCCAAGGAGTAAGACTACTGCCCCAACGTGAGTCCAGAAAAAGAACATTAGTGCAATTCTTCTTCTTGCGCCATAGCCGTAAAACGCTATCAAGAAGAATGAAGGGACTAACATTAGCTCGAAAAACACATAGAATTCAATGAGGTTGGTCGCCAGGACGGTGCCTAGCATTCCCATGGAGAAGGTTAGGTATAGTGCAAAATAGAGACCTACCTGGGAATTCACATAACTATTAATCTCTCTTGGTACGTAGGCAGATAATTGCGACTGTGATGAGCCGGCACCAATAAAAGTACCCTGAGGACCGATACGATCCCCCTGATTATGGTCTTTATTGTATTCGCTTATCTTCTCGTTAGAGCTCCTATTTAGGGTACTGTTACCTCTATTAGGACCAGACCTAAATAGTTCATTTGCTGTTTCGCCGATCTTGTGTACCATGTATGGTTTGGAATAGAGTGCAAGGACTGTACATAGGATGTAAATTATCAGGGCAAAGGGAAGACTAAGTCCATCCAACCTAAGTCCAAAATTACCAAATTGACTCCATTCGTAACTTTCCTGATATGCTCCAGAACCGCCACCTCCTAGGCTCATAGCTGGAATTACGAGCAAAATAGTGGAGATTGCAAGTACAGAAAATGAAAACCACGCTACAAGGTTGATTCCCAGTCTCTTGCCAAGAAAGTAAGCAAGAGGAGATAGCAATAATGGGATAAATACTGCTGCTAGGAGAAAGGTCATTTTGATACTACCCTCTTAGACTCTTAAATTCTTCTACGTCAATTTCTTTATATAGTCTATAGGCTATTATTATTATTCCCAAACCGACAGCTACCTCAGCAGCCGCAATCGCGATCGAAAATAGTGCAAATACTTGGCCTTGAACATTGCCAATATTCCTTGAAAATGCGATCAGATTTAGGTTTGCTGCGTTAGCTATGATCTCTATGGAAAAAATCATCCTTATTGCATTGCGCTTGACCACTAATCCGTAGACACCCACAGCAACTAGGATCATGGAAATTACAATATATTCAACTAGCTCGTTCATCTTTCTCGTTAATGTTCTCCCTGCGCGCCAGTGTAAGTGCAGCTATGACAGACCCAGCCAATGTTAGACCAATCACTACAAGTGCTGGTGAGTAGTAGGTAAGCATTTCCTTTCCAATAAGTCTAAAATCGACCACTTCCGCATTCCCAAAGCCCAGACTATTAAAACCTGAAAACAAAACTATTCCCCCTAAACCTGCCATGAAAATTAGCATTAATATAACTCCAGCAGTCTTGCGTCCTCTATCCTCTTTCCTAGAAAACAGCGCCTGGGTTCGGACCAGCATAACCGTAAAGATAACAAGTACTGCAACAGCTCCAACATATACCGTGATTTGAAACATAGCAACAAAAGGAGAATCCAGGAGAAGAAAGAATCCCGCTATACCCAGCATTGAGATGGCCAAAGCTATTGCTCCGTAAATAAGTTCGCGACTTTCTAGTGCGACAATTGCTGAACCAATAGTTAGTGCGGCTAAACCATAAAGTGCTGCATCAGCCATGTATAAAACTCATCTTGCCCTGCCTCAATTCAACATCTCCATCGCAATCCGGTTCGAAACCAGCCGTCCTACCTGCAGATGACCGCAGTCTCGGCGTCCTTACTTTATTATCAGGTAACGAAAGGTGTGTCATCCCGGATTCATTACCCCGTCTGGTCCTAAGATACCTCCAAAAATCAACGCTAGTGCAATAAAAATATTAATGAAGGATAGTACTATTAGCTTATACCATCCCACATGAAGAAGAATATCTATTCGAATTCTGGGATTAATCCCCCTTGGTAAGAGCATCAGGATAATTATTCCGAAAGTTTTCAATGTGAACCAGAATATAGCATTGGCGCTGACTGGATTATAAAAACCTTCTAGCGTTAATAGCTGCACCAAAGGTGTCTGCTCACCCGACGGCCCCAACTTCTCTGGGAATATTTGAGGTCCAGCCCATCCGCCAAGGAACAGGACAACAAATAGCGCAGCTAGGGCATACAACTTGATGTATGTCCCAAGTTGGATCAACCCGTAGATCATGCCAGAAGTTTCTGTAATCCATCCTGCCACAATTTCTGATTCCGCTTCTGGGAGATCAAAAGGTACCCTTTCGACCTCTGCTAGAGAGGAGATGTAAAAAATAAAGGCGCTGATTGGAAGAAATATTATGTACCAGTAATGCTGCTGCGCCTCTACAATGCCTGTCAGGTTAAGGGTCCCCGCCAAAAGAACAACTGATAGCGCAGAAAGAATAAAGGGGATTTCGAATGCGATTAACTGATGTAGTGCTCTCAGACCCCCAATGAATGGATATTTGCTATTGCTTGCCCACGAAAATAATAGCGCTATGAGTGGAAAAAATCCGAAGATAGCAAATACTGCTATAACTCCTACATCTAGGTCGGCCACTACCCAACCAGGAGCCACTGGGATAAGGGCCGTAGCAGCTGCAGCAGTTGCGACAAAGGCTATTGGGGCTGCCCAGAATATTGGTTTGTCCGCGCCTGATGGCACGATTATCTCCTTTGAGACTAATTTCAATCCATCTGCCAGCAATTGGAGAATACCTTCTATTTTTCCTGCATATAGTGGCCCTATTCTAAGCTGCATTTTAGCCAGAAATTTTCGCTCGAAAAAGATAGTTACCGCTGCAATAATCGCTGCATATGTAAAGCCGGGAAACACAGCCACCCTGAAAAGATCGGTTTGGATCAGGAACTGAAGAATTGGGAGGGTCCGCGTAGGATCGACGATCATAGTCAAGAATAGGTACGGTGTAAGTACTTCGCCTTCAGCTAGAGGAAGAGGAAAATAAAAAAGTACAACGAATATTAGCGGCAGTACAACAAGGGTAACAATAAGTAGAATCCAGAGGATAAGCCGAACAATACTTGCTACGAAATTCCCAAAACTGAATTCCTGAGGATATGATGCCAAACTATTATCGATCAGCCTCCACAGGCCAGTAATTCAAGGCCCAATATATAGATGGCATATCGGCTAATTTTGATCCAACCAGTAGATGCTGCAAAGCGAGCAAGTTTCTAAACGAGCCTACGGAGATTTTCACTCTATAAGGCCTAGGGGTTCCATCGCTTACTATATAATATCCTAGCGCGCCCCGCCCAGATTCTACCCTTCTATATGCTTCACCCGAAGGACCCTTCGGGTTAGGCTGTAACTTGGTCCTTACTTCTCCCGAGTTTGGCATCTTGTCGAGCAACTGCCTCATAATGTGGCATGATTCCTTCATATCTAAAAATGGAACGGTGGCTCTTGCAAAACAATCGCCAGATCCCATGTACTGGACCTTAAAGTCGATCTCATCATAAATGTCATATGGTTCAGCCTTTCGTACATCAAAGGGGATACCTGAGCCTCTTAGCACAGAGCCCGTAACACCTAACCTTATCGCGTCTTCCTTTGTTAGTATTCCTACTCCCTCAGTTCTTTGACGAAATAACGGATTATTATAGAAAATATCCTCATACTCTTTTAACCTCTTTTCATAATAAGAAATATGCCTCAACGTCTTTTCCTTAAAACCTTCGGGAATATCGTTTCTCACACCCCCTGGTATATTAAAGGCATGAGTCACTCTAGCACCTGTCAGCGCATCCAATAAATCAATAAAAAGCTCTCTGTCTCCTGTAGGCCACATGAACATTGTTGAATGCCCAAGGAATATCCCATATATCGCAAGCCAGTATAACGTATAAACTTGGCGGTCCATTTCCGATGCCAGAGCTCTGATAAACTGGCCTCGCCTTGGAACTTCTATTCCTACTAGCTGTTCAACTGCCAAGCTGTAAGAGTAAGTAATATTAGACGAATCATGAATAACTGGACGCTCTAGGTGTGGGATATTTTGAATAAAGTTCCGGTATTCGCACATTTTTTCCTCTCCTCTATGAACATATCCCGGATCTGGGTCGCAATGTACAATATAGTCTCCGTCCACTTTAACCGTAAACCGAAAATGCCCAGAACCAGGATGCTGGGGGCCAACACTCAAAGTCATAAGACGGTCGTCGTCTGGCAGGTGTTCTTCTGCGACTTGCATACCCATTTTTGCGGCCTCGTCTATCTTGCTTCCACGACTCTCTGCCAATCCCGATTCAGCTACTAAATATAGTATTTTGGCATGGTTATATATCTTAAAAGGGACACTGGATAGGAAGACAGTCAGATAGTAAACTTAATAGCTTTTAGATTTCAAATATTCTAATAGATTCGAAAAGCCTCTTTGTGCAGATGCTGGATATCAAGACTGATAAAGATAGGGAATATCTTTAACTCGATAACCTTCTGTCTGTGCCACCCAACTATTTAGAAGCTGACCTGAAGTCAATCAGTAGAGCAAGCAGCAGCCCAAACGGAGAAGTAGAAAGAGATTCCCACTATGACATTTAATCTCTTGACTAATCTGAAGAATGGCAGTTATAACAACATGTTAAGTTTACCTTCCTTTGATTCTAAATTCCCTTCTCAGCGGCGGGATGTCAGCCCAGTCTTCGGGTAGGAGAAATCTTTCATTTCTTGGATGACCTTCGAAGTATACTCCCAGCATTTCAAACGTTTCACGTTCGTGGTATTCCACACTCTTAAATATGTTAATTAAACTGGGAAGTTGACTCCTATCATCTCTTGGTGTCCTGGTGGCGAGCGCCATAATATGACCTTCCAGCTCTTGCTTGGTATACGACCCCAAGTGATAGATTACTTCAATTTGGCTATCTTTTGGATAATCAGTCCCAGCCACTGACTCTGCATGGTCGAATCCTAGAGTATTGCGGAGGAACACTGCAACTGCGACGATGTCCGCTGGTTCGACCTGAATCTTTGTCCTTAGCGGTCTTACGTAGCGTACACTTATTTTGCTCCCAAATTCTGCTAATAGCTGGTCGATAATTCCTACTTCAAATGTCGGAGGCTCATCATCTTTCTTGGAAATAACATCTGTAGGCTCTGGTTTCTTGGCAGGGGAAGGGGGAGAGGGATTCGCAGAAGTAACATCTGTAGGCTCTGATAGATTAACGTTACTTGACTGATTTAGACTCCTAGTGGTTTCGTCATGGTCTTTGACCATCCTACTTGATCTTAGACCGCTTGATCTTTTCTTGTAGCAACATTGTACCCTGAATCAAAGTTTCTGGTCTCGGAGGACACCCAGGCACATACACATCAACAGGTATGATCCCGTCGATTCCAGGGAGAACGTTATACGAATCAATGTACAAACCACCTGTTATAGCACAAGCGCCCATTGCTATCACGTACTTTGGTTCAGGCATTTGGTCGTATACCATCCTAACTCTGGGGGCCATTTTCCTTGTCACTGTTCCTTGCACTACTATTAAGTCGCATTGCCTTAAAGACCCGAAAGCCTCGATTATACCAAATCTTTCAACATCGTACTTGGGGCCTGAAGCAGCACCAAATTCAACGCTGCAGCATGCTGTTTCGAGATGGACAGGCCACAAAGACCAGACGCGCCCCCAATTAACGGCGTATCCTAAAGGCTCTCCCACTGCCTCCAGTAATACGTCGCTGAGTTTGCTCCACATGAGATTAAAATTACTGGGACTCAGTAGATCCTTAAACAACTCCTAGATCCTCCTTATCTTTGTTTTACTTGTCTGCATATTTAATACTTATCAGAAAAGTTAAGGTAGAATGACTACTACCATATCCCTTTCTTTCCAGCCAAGTACAGAGCGTAGCCCATACCGGCAAACATGATTCCTAGAAAAGCCATGATTGGGAGTGTAGCATCCCTAGAAAGGGAAAAAAGGGAGACTCCCCAAGCATAGAGAAAAATCGCCATAACATCGAAAACTACGAACATCAGAATATAGGAATAGTACTGCATCATAAAATGAGATCTTCCCTCGCCGCTGGGAATTTGGCCACATTCCATCGGAAGAAACTTCACCGGATTGAGCCTGCGTCTTGGTGAAATTAGTCTAGCTATCACCAGCGCAGGTATAGCAGCCACCAGACCAAAGCCTAGCATGTACAGAATCGGTAAGAAATTTATGACCGTTTCTTCAGTCAATTGCAGAAATTCCTTTCGGCATATATTATAAAAATCTTGCCTCAGCCAGTCCGCAGTACGGATCTAAACAGGTGTCGTGCTGCGAGTGTAGGATGATCCAAGGCGAGTCTGAGCAGCCTTGTAGTAGTAAAATCTGCTCGTATAAAATCAAGAAATTCTTCCGCAGTTAGGTGCTTTAATATCTCTATTTCCTGATCCCATTGTTCATCAGTCAAGCTCATCCATCTAGATTGAACTTTCATTGCTTTTGAAATCTTAGATTGGACCTTACTTTTCCAAAATCTCTCATACTCGCTTAATGAACTCTTGACAGATCCTTGAGGAAGAGATTGGGCTCCCACCTTGCCAGCTAAACGTCCGAACTCTATGGCGTATCTGATCCCTTCTAATACTAGAGGGTTAGACTGACCTGCAGAATCCCCTACTAATATTAGTCTATCAGTTATTGTAGTTTTCCTTGAACCCTCATTTGGTATGACTCCGAGATGAAATTCCAGCGGTTGGAGGTTTTTCAATCTGTCGATAGGTTTTAATTTTTTTTCGAATACGTCGTTTAATTTTTGTATTGGATCAAAATGTGATTCTGGCCTACCTATACCTACTCCAACCCTTATCCGATTTTCTGACAGTGGAAAAACCCAAGCGTAACCTGCATCGGAGTACCTCTTTCCAACCATAAGATACCATGTTTCTCGGTCCGCACCGTCACAATAGCATTCATACTCGGCTCCCATGCCGTACTTTTTCCAGGGACTTACGAGCCCTAATTTCCTACCGATAAAACTACTAAAGCCGCTTGCGTCGATGACTAGTTTGGTCTTTATTTTCAAGCAACCAATCGGTGTTATTACCTCAAGCCCATCGATTTTATCCTGCGGATCAGATAATAAACCTGATACTCTACTTCTAACCATTATTTTTGCTCCCGCTTCCGCTGCGAGAGTCGCTAAATATTGATACAATCTTCTTACGTCGAGTACACACGAAGTGAAACCATTTCCCCTGATGGTTACTTCATTGGAAGGTGATATGAAAGTAAAATTTCTGATCGGATTATACATATCCCTTGGAATTCTTAATCCCTCCATTTCCTTTAACCAGGATACACCACTTGTCCTTATGTTGTGAGCTATGGAGTCGTCTTTTTCAAATAATATTACCTTGCTTCCCTCGCACGCCGCAGTATATGCGGAAGATAAGCCTGCTGGTCCCCCTCCAACTACAGCAATATCATATTCAGACAATATAACCCTCCATTAATAACCATATTTATTTCCATATCTACTATATGTTAAGACTAGTACCGCAAACTTATTTAGAGCTCTGTTCCCACAAGTGGCGACTGAAAATATGAATGTAAAGTCGATCCGTGAAGGAGATTACGCACCTGATTTCTCATTCAAGTATCACGGCGGTAAAGAGATTAAGCTTTCAGACCTTCGGGGTAAGAGAGTCGTAGTCTACTTCTATCCAAAAGACTTTACCCCTGGCTGTTCGACCGAAGCTGCAGAGTTTGCGGTTGATTATGGAAAGTTTAGGGATAAAAATATCGAGATAATAGGCATAAGCACAGATGATGCTGAGTCGCATTTTAGATTCAAAAAAAAGATGAATATTCCTTATTTCCTGGTTGCTGATACAGATTGTATGATATCCAAGAAGTACTGCACTTACGGTCCAAAGTTTTTAATGGGAAAGGAGTATATGGGAATAAGACGTACAACATTCCTTATTGATAGGAAAGGAATTATAATCAAAATCTTCAATAAAGTCAAGCCTTTAGGACATAGCCACGAAGTATTGGAGGGGTTCAACTGAGTATATTTAGTACCTTAAAACCAAGCAAAATAACCAAAGTTGTGGGCTGACTAGACTCTAAAGCGTAGTGTTGAACGTGATTATAGTAAGGTGAAGTGATGAAATCCTAGTCAAGGCCATACGTATCTGACAGGGCTTTTTGTATGTCTCTTAAAGATACTCTAAAAAGTTGAATGTCTTTTCTTCAAAGTAGTCATTACATGTTTGTATGCCATCCGTTTCTAGTTTGCTGACAAATTCCGAGGCTTTGCAGAGAAGTCTTGCAACCAGTTTTCTAGACTGTATGTGGAGTCGGTTGGCTTTAGCGACGAGGACAAAGTGCAAAGGAGGCAGCAATAGCTATTCTAAATTTTTGTAGGTCCTAGTTTAATGGGATCAGTGTATGGTAGTGATGAGGGTTAAGCAGACTTTTAGTTGCTTGATAGCATACCAACTGTAAAGTTCTGTGTTTTGATACCATCATTTGATATAATAGGGCGGAAACGTTGGGTACCAACTACTAACTTTTGGACAACACTGTTTAAAACAACACTTGTCATACGTTCGGTTCTGCTTTAGAGTACGACTGCACTAGCTGGCTCATGTGTTCAAGGATCTTGATGTGGTGATCCTCGTCAACAATTATACTGGTTAGAACGGATCTTGTTTCGGGTTCCTCAGCTATGCCAAGACAGTCATAAAGAAGTTCTCTTGATTCCTTCTCCTCTGATATAGATTTATTGATCCCTTTACTTGTCAAACCCGAACTGCGACTTGCTCCTTCAATATCAGACATTATCTCTGAAATATATTCTATGTGCTTAAGGCCGTCGCTTAGCAGAGTCCGGAAGTAGCTTCTAACTATGGAGTTTTTAGTACTACCTAGAAGCTCTATGTAACGAACAAGTTCTTCTCTCTCTGCATCATACTGAGCCTTCAGCAAGTTGTATAGTTTCTGTTTTTTTTCTAGCTTGTTGAGATGAGGTTCCAAGAACACAATCTAGGGGAAATGCCTAATATTAAAGCCACTATAACATCCACACACAGAAGGCACATACTGTCACTAGAACCAGTAGCTATTCGAGCTACTAAATCTACCTGGGCTGAGCCAGTATTGGCTCCGTGTAGTGCGGGAGATGGGATTTGAACCCACGAACCCCTAAGGGATAAGAGCCTCAGTCTTACGCCTTTGGCCAAGCTGGGCGACTCCCGCTTGTTCTATGACGCTCCACGCCACTAATTTGAATATTACTTCGACTAAAGTTTTGAATGCTAGATTCTGTTCTGCCTACCTATGTTTTATATCTACGTGGGATCAGTATAGCCAATGGTTTTTATAGAGCGATATGAATGGTGAGTTACATACGATGCTGGTGCCCGTGCGCTGTTTCACATGCGGAAAATTAGTGGCACAAAAGTATGCGGAGTATAGCGGTAGAATCAAAGCGGGCGAAGATCCATCTGTGGTTATGGATTCGTTGAACATTAGACGATACTGTTGTCGGCGAATGCTAATTTCAAGTGTTGAGACAATATATCAGGTTATTCCGTATTATGAAGCACTAAGAAGAAGAAATTCTGAAATACTTTCCGAAGCAGAGTGAAGTTCTGGAGAAGCTCAAATCTTTCCAATGCCATTAATCACAGAGCTCAAAAGCAGAATTTTATTTAACAGTAGAGGGAATCAAACCGTAGAAGTTGATGTAGTTACAGATGATAGATACCTTGGTAGAGCCTGCGCACCGTCCGGTGCAAGTGTGGGTAGACACGAAGCAAAGGCCTTTCCTAGTAATGAACCTCAAAGGGGAATACAAACTTTAATGTCTAACTCAAATAAATTTATTGGTGCTGAGGCATCAAACCCAAAGGTAATCTTCGAAATATTAAGGAGCATCGATAATACCCCTTGTTATAGTAATTTAGGAGGCTCGATAGCATACGCAGTGAGCATTGCCGCAGCCGATTCCGCCTCAAAGGCATTGGCTATTCCGCTGTTCAGTCTACTTCGTACGGACATATCTTACAAGTATCCGTTCCCACTTGGAAACATTTTGGGAGGTGGCGCTCATGCTGGTCCTGGCACTCCAGATATACAAGAGATTCTGGTCTGTCCGATTGGAGCGGCCAACATAATGCAAGCTCTGCAGATGAACTTCAAGATACATATCGAACTCCGCAAGGTCCTTGAGATCGAAGATAAGAACTTCACTAATGGCAGAGGCGACGAGGGCGCTTGGGCTCCTCGAACTAATAACGACAAGGCGCTGGAGCTCGCTGAACAAGCTGTAAAGAACTCCGGATTTAGACTCGGAATTGATGTAGGCCTAGGAATAGACTTTGCAACTTCTTCTCTTTGGAATAGCAGCGAGGGTTGTTACCAATACAAGAGGCAACGATTGGCAAGGAATACAGCTCAGCAGATCGAATTTGTAAACAACTTGATACAGAAATACGATCTAATCTACGTAGAGGACCCAGTTCATGAGGAGGATTTTGAAGGTATGGCCGAGATAACAAGAAAGAATCAAAAATGCATTGTGGCAGGCGATGACATGTTTGTTACAAACAGGGACCGTGTCATTAATGCCTCCAAATATAACGCATGTAGTGGCGCCATTTTAAAAGTTAATCAAGCCGGGTCACTTTATGAAGCGCTTATTTTCGCAGAAGAATGCGAAAGGAAGAACCTAAAGATCATAACCTCACACAGGTCAGGAGAATCAGTAGACTCACACATCTCTCATATTGCCATTGCAACACAGTCTAAGATGCTAAAATCTGGAATAGTTGGAGGAGAGCGTGTCGCCAAGTTAAATGAACTTATCCGTCTTGGCGAGTATGATTTAATAGATGGGATGGCAGATCTTTTTTCTTGGCATGATTTTTGAGAGGCAGACAGAAAATAATCAACACGAAGAAAAAGCGACGGATGATGATAACTTCTCCACCGATAATCCTGAGCCTCTTCAGGGTGGGAACCTATCTGGTTCTGAGGTAGAGTCTTCCCAAAACTTGTCTGCTGAGACAGACAACCTTGAAAAAATGATACTTTCGACCGGAATTCGTGTCGGTACGCCTGTCAGGACCAAATACATGGCACCATTCATAGTGCGTGCAAATCCTGAGGGATTGTATATACTCGATATCGGTAAAACCCTAGCAAGAATCGACATTGCCGCAAAATTCATAGGAAGAGCAAATATTTCAAAGGTCGCCGTCACTTCTGCTAGAGAATATGGCAAAATACCTGTTCAGAAATTTTGCCAGGTAACAGGTGCAACAGGAATATTCGGACGATTCATGCCAGGAACTTTCACAAATCCTTCTCTGCCGAATTATATGGAGCCTGAGATGGTTATCGTTACCGACCCCCAAGCTGATCAACAGGCCGTGATGGAAGCCACTAGGGCCGGAGTTACGGTCGTTGCCATTTCTAATAGTGATAATGTAACTTCGAGAGTCGATCTGATTATCCCTGCAAACAATAGAGGACGAAAATCTCTAGCTACTGTCTATTGGCTGCTGGCGAGAGAAGTGTTGAAAAAGCAGGGAACAATAAAATCCGATAGCGAAATGGCAATACCAATAGATGACTTCGAAACAAAGCTAGTAGAGGAAGCCATGTGAGCGAGTTAAAATCAAGACCGCCAGCAGTGTCCGGAATATTTTATCCCAGCGACACTCTTGAATTACGGAAATCTCTTGAGCAATTATTTTTAGATAGAAATTTTGGACCTGGCAAGATCGCTCCATCTTCAGAGGTACGTAGAATTTACGGTGTAGTAACTCCGCATGCAGGATTCGCATATTCTGGAAGTGTAGCGGCTAACGGATACCATCAGATCGCGAATATGGATTATGAGACAGTTGTACTGACAGGTCCTAATCACTATGGCATCGGTAGTGGAGTCGCTACTATGCGAAAGGCGGTATGGCAAACACCAATGGGAGGAGTGGAGGTCAACACTGAATTCGCTGATACAATTTCGAGGAATTCCATAATAGAAGTGGATGAGTTCTCACATAGTAGAGATCACTGTCTGGAAGTTCAGTTGCCGTTTCTCCAATTCATAAAGGACAAATTTAGAATAGTCCCTATTATCCTAATATTGCAGGATATCGAGACTGCTAAAGACGTAGGGAAGACCATATCTCATGCCATAAAAAGTGGAGGGACTAAGACATTGGTCATTGCATCCTCGGACCTAACTCACTATGAATCAGACGGGGAGGCGCATAGAAAGGACCTACAACTGATCGATGCCGTATTGTCATTGGACATATCGTTATTTTACGAGGTTCTTGAGAGGCTTGATATTTCGGCATGTGGGTATGGTGCTATTGCGTCAACAATGGTTGCAGCAAAGGAGCTTGGCGCGACTAGAGGTCAATTACTTAAGTATGCAACAAGCGGAGACATCACAGGTGACAAAAGTTCAGTCGTCGGATATGCGTCAATCGTCTTTTTATGACTTGGGAAATGCTTCTGCTCCGGCTAAAGTGATGTTGTTCGGAGAACATTTTGTTGTATACCGGCATCCTGCGATATTGGGATCAATTGACAAGCGTATTAGGGTGACTGCAAGGAACATAAAACCCGCAAAGATTAATATAAAGTCCAATGCGGGAATTCTTGCTTCTTTCCCTTGCTCTCATGATAAGCTAGAAGAGCAAGGACTGCATTTGTCAGAGGAAAAACGTTTTCTATATCCACTCTACGTCGCGGTGCATGACGTGCTGAAGGAACATGCCATGAGCGAGGGGAAGAATCACGGAGTTGAAATTTCTGTATGCTCAGATATTCCTTGGGGGGCAGGGTTAGGATCATCGGCTGCATCCTGTGTTGCAACTGTTGCTGCAGTGGGTTCACTATTTCTTAAGCCAGAAAGGGAGTGGGTATATGCAACAGCACTCCGCTCAGAAAGAATTATTCACGAAAACTCATCAGGAGCGGACTGTTATATCTCAACCTATGGAGGCCTTCTTTACTATCTTAAAAATGGCCAGAATAGAAAGATAAGTTCGGCCAGAGATATGCCCCTAGTAATATTGAGCACGAAGATCAAGCATTCCACAAAGGCACAAGTATCTTTGGTCAGAAATTTCAGAGACCGAAATAGGATGTTGTTCAACGATCTAGCCAGCAGTGCGACCTGCATTTGCAAAAAAGCAGTATCTGCAATAATAGCAGGGAATTACACGAAAGTAGGAAACTTAATGACTGAGAACCACGCGCTATTAAAAGAACTAGGAGTATCTAATGATGAGATTGATGGTATAGTAAGATTTTGCATGGAAAATGGAGCCATTGGAGCTAAGCTTACGGGTGCAGGCGGAGGTGGGAGCATAGTTGCGCTGATCCCCAAGGAATCCCAGACACACTTCATTAATAGGGTAAGCCAGAAAAATTCCGTACGTTGCTTTCCGATAAGTGTAGGAGCTAGAGGAGTTGTAATACACTAACTTTATAATCAAACTAGGCTTAAGCAGTTGAACGGAGGAGGTTATCCTATGAGAAACGAATTGGTGTTAATAAAATTGGGCGGGTCAGTAATTACGATTAAGGATATACCGGTATCTGCAAATTATGGGGCTATAGAAGGAATAGCTACGGCGATGAGCTTGCTAAAGGACACCCCGATGGTATTGGTGCATGGAGGAGGCTCTTTTGGTCATTACTGGTCTGTCAAATACAATATGCATACAAGGCCTGATACTTATGACCTCCATGGAATATCTGTTGTGCATGAGTCAATGATAAATTTGAATCAGATCATTGTTAAGTATTTTATAAATAAGGGCTTGAATCCTTATGCTGTTTCCAGCTTTGGGCTAACCAATGGCACGAGACCGTTAACAACCAAAATCAAACAAATGCTTATTATGGCACATACAGGGCTTTTACCTGTAACATTTGGTGATGCTATTCATATAAACGACGGTAATTATTCTATTCTTTCTGGGGATGTCATAATGACTATGATGACCAAATTATTGAATCCATCGAAGGTCATCTTCGCTGTGAATACAGATGGGGTATACACTGATAACAGGAGTGGAAATACCATTCGAGAACTCACAAGGGCCGATATTAGACGTGGTAAGTTCTTCGGATCGAGAACATCACGAACAAAAGGGCCAGATATCACAGGTGGAATGAGCCGGAAGGTGAGAGAGGCCTTAAAGATTTCGTCTGCCGGAATAGACGTGATGATTATTAATGGCTTAAAGCCCGAAAGATTAATTCAAGCAGTACGCTCTGGTCCAGAAAATTTTGAAGGCACATTGATAAGGAGTCACTCAGAGAGGTTGGAAAAGAGGAAATGAATAAGAAAAGACCCTTCGACCCTTTATCTGAGCTAGAAGATATCAAGACAAGGAAGAAGGATGGGATAGAGATACCACTTACCAGGGGAGCACAGGCAAGAACTACATCAACTTACTTGGAATACGTAAGGTTAGTTCATAATGCTTTACCTGAACTTAATTATAGCGACATTGAAACATCGTCGTCATTTATGAACCGAAGGTTTTCTGCCCCCATTATTATTGATTCAATGACGGGAGGAACGCCTGAAGCAAGAAAGATTAATCAACGCCTTGGCAAGCTGGCTCAAGAGTATGACATACCTATGGGTTTAGGCAGTCAAAGAGCGGGCCTCAAAAGTAAAGAGCTCGCATCGACTTATACAGCTGCAAGGGAAAACGCGCCAGAAGCATTTCTAATAGCAAACATTGGAGGAGCACAGCTTTCAAAAGGTCTTACGCTAAACGAAGTCAAGAAGATTGTTGAGATGATACAAGCCAACGCTCTAGTTATTCATCTTAATCCATTGCAAGAGCTTATTCAACCCGAGGGAGAACCGAAGTACGGTCATGTCCTTGCAAGGATAACCGAGCTTGTAATGGATCTTGACCTACCTGTAATGGTCAAGGAAGTAGGGGCCGGGATCTCTAAGGAGGTTGCAGTGATGCTAGAGACTGCAGGAGTATCTGCAATTAATATAGCAGGCTCAGGTGGAACTAGTTGGGCAGGGGTTGAAAAAATACGTGCTGACGCTGCTAAAAATGAGGTAAAGATTCATCTTGGCGAATTATTTTGGGACTGGGGGATACCAACCGCCATCAGTCTCATAGAAGTTAAAAGGGCTGTCAAGAAAACTCCATTAGTTGCATCGGGGGGCTTGCGAAATGGGCTGGAGGTTGCCAAATGCATAGCTCTTGGTGCTGATATGTGTGCAATGGCCTACCCATTCCTAGTGGCGGCAGCGAAATCGATAGATAGTCTATTCAGCTACATGAATGTAGTTTTGGCCGAGCTTAAAAGTACAATGTTTCTTTTAGGGTCTGAAAACATCGAAATGTTGAAGGGTTCAAGGTATGTACTTACGGGCGCATTAGCGGAAGAGGTTAATACCGGATGAATTTTAGTACAATTAAAAACGAATTAGAGACTAATGCCTTACAGGTAAATGAGTTTATGTTATCATACTTAGATGGGACGCCTAAGGAACTCTATCGTGCCTCTACACATTATATATCCAGTGGAGGCAAGAGGCTCAGACCATTTATAGTATTGAAAGTCTCCGAACTCTTTGGTGGCACTCCAAAAAAAGCAATGCCAGCTGCTGGAGCAGTAGAACTAATTCATAATTTTTCACTTGTTCATGATGATATCATGGATAACGACAAGGTAAGACACAATGTCCCTACTGTTCATTCGTCCTTTGGGATCCCCTTAGCCATCCTAGCTGGCGATATTTTGTTCTCAAAAGCTTTTGAAATGATTTCTGTAGGTGGACTAAAGGTAGGGATCACTGAAAAGTCGATCTCAGAAATGGTCAGGAGACTGTCTACAGCCTGCATCAACATCTGTGAAGGTCAGGCAATGGACATGCAGATGGCCTCTGAGAGGGACGAGTCATATTTACAAGCCGATTATGTAACGATGATCGAAAAAAAAACTGCGTCATTGTTTGAATTGTCATGTACGTTCGGAGTGCTTTCTGCTGATAATTACAATGTTGCGGATATTGAACGGCTATCGGTTTTTGGAAAGAACATAGGTGTAGCATTTCAACTAATAGATGATCTTATCGGTGTAGTAGGTGACCCGCGATTAACTGGGAAAGCTGTGGGTAACGACATAAGGGAGGGGAAAAAAACATTTCCGTTGGTAGTAGTTCTCGAAAAGGCCGACTTGAATGAAAGAAATAAGCTGCTCAAGATTTTGGGTTCCCGGAGTACGACAGACCAGGAGCTGAAGGAAGTTATAAGAGCCATTTCTGGCCTCAAGATAGAGGAGGAGATACGAAACCTAGCAGAGTCTTATATAGATCAAGCCTTGCATTCGTTAGAAGCATATGCGGACTCAGATTCTAAAAATGCTCTAAAGACAGCCGCAGAATTCATTGTCAGAAGGAGTTTGTAGTTTAGGTGCTTCTAGACAAAGAACTGCTGGACACGATAAAGGCTGCCTCACTGCAAAATGCAATCGAGCATGATGGCAAAGCAAAAGCTGACTCAGTAATTGGAAAAATCGCCGCATCAAGCACAGAGTTTCAATCTAATCCCAAAAGCGTAGCCGAGACCATAAAAGAGACAGTGCGGGAGATCAATGCCCTACCATTAGATGAACAGAAGCTGTTGCTTAAGCAATTAGGGACCGACGCTATATTTCGTAAAGTACAATCAATGAAGAGACAGGATATAGCCCCAAGTATGCTTCCCAAGTTAGAAAATGCAGCTCAAGGAAAGGTGGTAACTAGATTTCCTCCTGAGCCTAGTGGGTATCCTCATATAGGTCATGCAAAGGCCGCGATAATAGATGAGTATTACTCTCAAATGTATGACGGAAAACTCATCCTTCGTTTTGACGACACCAATCCGTTGAATGAAAAATTAGAGTATTATGAGGCATTTATCTCAGCTCTAGAATGGCTGAATATTCGTCCCGATATCATAAAAAATACGTCCGATGATATTGATTTGCTATATGAATATGGAAAAGAATTTGTTCTAACCGGACACGCGTACGTATGCACCTGTGACCAACAGAAAATACACGAGCTTAGGTCTAAAGGAATAGAGTGTTCCTGCAGAAAATGGTCATCCGCAACGGATCGTATAGACGAGTTCTTTGGTGGAATGTTTGATCAAAATGAAGCAATAATTAGATTCAGAGGTTCAATGACTGATTACAATACTGCCATGAGGGATCCAACTTTGTTTAGAATCATCAGAGGACATCATCCTAAACGAGGAAATAAATATCATATATGGCCTACTTATGATTTCGCTGCGCCGATTGAGGACAGCATTGATGGTGTTTCACATGCATTTAGAACTAAGGAATACGAGCTCAGAAATGCCCTCTATTTCACAATCCTCGAAAAGCTAGGATTACGTAAACCGCACATGATAGAATTTTCAAGGTTGGAATTCAATGGACTTCCAGTTTCGAAAAGGAAGCTAAAGCCATTGATAGAGAATGGTATCATAAAAACATGGGATGATCCTAGACTTCCAACGCTGGTGGCAATGAGGAGAAGAGGTTTTGTACCAGAGGCCATTAGGCGGTTTGTTCTTTCGCTAGGGTTGACTCTGGCTGAAACGAAACCTCCTTTTGAGTCACTAGAAGCATTTAACAGAAAGCTAATAGAACCCGAAAGTATCAGGCTATTCTTTGTAAGAGACCCCGTCGAAGTTATAATTCTAAATGCATCTCCGCGAGAGGCGATTATGAAAAATCACCCAAATTTTGATTTCGGATCGAGAAGAGTCAATGTAAAAGATTCTGTCTATATATCGAACGAGGATGCAATCAAACTCAGTATAGGTCATGAGCTACGATTGATAGAGTTGTACAATATTCGCATAGTCGATATTAAGATAGAAAGGAGCAAACTAACTGTAATTGGCTCATGGTCTGGAGATGATGTAAAGCCAGACGTTCCCAAAATCCAATGGGTCTCGAAAAATGATGCACGCAAATTTGAGATACTTGTTCCAAAAGAGCTTTACGTAGGTGACAAGTACAATGTTAGCAGTCTTGAAGTATGGAAAGGGATAAGTGAGTCGTATGTCTCCGGTCTTAAGCCGGACTCCAAGGTACAGTTTGTAAGAATAGGCTTTTGTCGGATTGACGGACCAAACTCAGCAATTTATACTCATAAATAGGCTAGACTGAAATGAAGATTGCTAGAATTAGAGAAAATGCTGTCGGCGAAACCTACGCTATCTTATCTGACGGCGGAAACAAATTGGTAACAAGATCAGGGATTGAAGAACAAATTGGGATCCCTCTACCTCCATCGATCAAGGATTTCTTGTTCAACGACTGGATAAAAGAGGTTACGGCCTACAAGGGAGAACTAGACTATAATCTGCATCTTAATGCCGTTGAACTTCTCGCTCCTATTCCCAATCCACCAACAATAATTTGTTTAGCCTTCAACTACTATGATCATGCAAGAGATGCCGGACTAATGCCCTCGGACGAGCCTGTAATCTTCATCAAACCCCGAACTGCGTTGAACTCTCCCTATAGTGACATAATATGCCCGAAATTTGTTAAGAGGCTAGACTACGAAGCAGAGATCGCAGTCGTCATCGGAAAAAGGGCGAAAGAGGTATCGGAGAGAGAAGCGTTAGATTCAGTCTTTGGTTATATGATAATGCACGATGTTTCAGCCAGGGATATCCAGTTCAAGGATAAGCAATTCACAAGAGGTAAAGGAATAGACACGTTTGCTCCATGCGGTCCCTGGATAACCACAAAAGACGAGGTAGAAGACCCTCAAAATCTGACTATTCTTACTAGAGTTAATGATGAGGTAAGACAGGACTCGTCAAGCCTAAACATGGTGATTCCGATAAAGAGAATTATTTCCAGTTTAAGTCGTATAATGACGATAGAATCTGGCGATATAATATCCACAGGTACTCCGGCAGGTGTCGCTATGTCTATGGGTGAACCGAAATATCTCAATCATGGAGATGTGGTAGAAATTACCATAGAGAAATTAGGTAGAATCAGAAATCGAGTCATAATGAAGTAATCATTATTTTCTGGACTCTATCTCATCTCAATTAAGAATTATTTTTTTGAACCATACTCGCCATGTCCAGTTAATCGAATGATCTCGCTCTCCAATAGTTCTGAATAGTACTTGTAAGATTGCAATAATTTCTGCCTTATGTTTGCGATTTGAATCGAAGCATTTAGGGCATCTAGGCAAGTATCTAACGACCTATCTGATGCAAAGCTGCTCATTGCATTGTCGAAACTTTTCATAACTTTTCCATGTTCGGCCATGCCTTCGTTTATCTCCTTAGTGAGTCCATCTATGTCACTGAAAGAACCAGAAACAGATTTCGCAATGCGATCCCTCATATTTGGATCTTCGTTGGGATGATATTGAATAAATTTCTTACTTGCTTACACATCCTCAGTTGCTTGAACGAACAATAAATTTATTTAGCTTCAGAATCTCAGAACTATCTATGGTGGTCGACAACAGAGGAGTCATTTCTTACGTCAGGGTACTTAAGGAAGACTTAGCTATTTTTAAGATAACCCCTACCGATGGTCCAATCCCTGATTTTAAGGCTGGTCAATTTGTAACAATAGGCCTCCATAATCCTAACGAAGGAAAGATAGTCAGAAGGGCTTATTCGATTGCATCCCCTCCGGAGGAGAAGAGGTATTTTGAATTGATTATAAGATGGGTACGGAAACCGCTTCCCGGACGACTTACTACTGAGTTGTTCAATAGAAAGGAAAGGGAAGAAATTTCTTGGATAAAACCAACTGGGATATTTACGATAAATGAAAAAATGCATGATGGATCACCAGACAACAGACGGATGGTGTTAATAGGAGGCGGAACAGGCTTAGCACCTTTCATCTCTTACTCATTGCACCTCAAAGCAATTGGAAGCAAGCGCGAAATAGTTGTCTTGCATGGAGCCAGTTATGTTGACGAGCTGAGCTATCGTGAACTATTAACAGGACTGGAAGAGGAGAGTGAGGATGTAGGGAGAGAAAAATGGAACTTTAGATACAGGGCTAGTATCAGTCGACCCCAGGAATGGTTCAACAGGTCATGGAGTGGCCAAAAGGGGAGGGTCGAGTCATTCTTAAGGCCAAAGCCTGGAACAGAGCAGTCACCACTTGAAGAATTGGTTAACGAACGGATTACTCCTGAAAATACTTCATTTTATGTATGTGGGTGGCAAGGTACAGTAGATGGGGCTCTCGACTATTTAATCCCGAAGGGCTTTGTTACAGAACGCAACAAGAGGAAGGACGGTAGTTACGATATCAAATTCGAATCATATGGCTAGTGCCATATTGTCTTTTCTAGCCAACGCTAAATCCTTATATAAGATCTAGCCTGCTTGCTAAGGCATGAAGTTTGAATTCGAAGAATTCTCCTCGGTAGAAGACGTTTTTTTCTATCTGGTATCGGTTGCACCATACATGAAACAAGTGCTACCAGTAAGTTCGTATAAGGGCTACATATTTTCTATTATTCCCTTAACTCCGTTGTCAGGTGATGTGCTAATGATGGTGTTTACAAGAGGAAATATCGATTCAGGTATGATTGAATTTGATGTTTCGACTAAAAAATACAAGAACGTGACTGTTGTCGAACGCGCGGATAGGAATTATTTCATAGTGTTGACGCCTAAAATAGCAACTGTGGCTGATGGTGCTATTGAATCTCTAGAAAAGCAGTATGGAGATTCGGTAAAGGGTCGCTAGATGCATTTGTTACCAACTCCCACTCATCTATATGCGTTACCTGCTCTGATAATGATGTACTAATAAGGTTGGAATTGGCACTATAACTTCGGGGGTAGTGAAGCAGTAACAGATCTTTTTTTCGAGTAGCGACCTACAATATCATCGGGGAGACGTCCGTTAAACAACTCCTTTGATAGTCCCCTAAAGTATCTCATGATTGCCCAGGTCCCAGCCCTTATCAACCCCGCCATGAAAAGCTTCATTACAGGACCATAGGATTTGTTTCTAATAATTATGGGTATGATATCGTTGATAACCCAAATGTTGTGCTGCCAGCATCTCCAAAAGAGGGTGAACTGTGCCTCATTCAGGTTGCCAAAATGCATCGAATTCCTTTCGGAAAAATCCTGATACAATAGCGGCGCTATCAATCCTTTCATTCTCATTTCCTTAAAGTCATCTATTAGATCAATTGTGTACTGAGTCTCGTCCTGAGTCTCGTCGGGCCATCCTATTATAAGAGTCAATGCAGGAAACCAGTGATTCTGATTCATAATCTTGCAGCCTTCCCTGACAACAGCACCCCACTCTTGAGTCTGAAATGGTTTTGTCTTTACCCCTAAATGCTTTTTCACCAGACTTGGCGCAACTGTTTCGACCCCTAAATTAGTTGCTAGCCATCTTCCATTCTTATCCATCTCATTTATTTCAGATATTTTCCGTATCAGATCAGGGGACGATGCCACAGCAGATAAGGTCATGTGAGTAGTACCCACGAAGTTGGCACCTAGAGATTTCAGCCCTTTCCAGAGGTCCAAAATAGCATCAGAGTTGGGCACAAATTCTTTACTTTCACAACCATACAGCAGCATCTCATCCGACTGCAGCCAAATGGAATCAAAGCCATATCTCAGGTTATATCCAGCCTCCTTTTGCAACCTTTCAAGAGGCATATCCTTTTTTGAACGCTTATTGACATCACAAAAGTCGCATCCCCTCCCACATCCCCGCATGGCCTCAATGAGAGAATTTATTGTAGGACCTTGTATCAAGGGTATGTTTTCAATATTTCTTACGAAAGTATGAAGAAGTTCAGGGGCTTCTCCTCCCTCTAAATCATGGAATAGATCAAGCGCTAATTCATCGGCTTCTCCTATAACCACAGTATCTATTCCGTGGATTTCCATTCTGTCCGGCTTTGCCAATTCCCAAGCCCCATTACCTCCTACAACAACTCTAAAATCGTATTTCTTTTTCAGCTGAATGATTGACGCACACAACTTTTTGAATTTCATAGCGATATAAGAGAGCTTTTCTGGTGACATTGTGGTAGTTACTGGAGCCATACCCAGCGGATCCATCACATTTAGTCCTACAACTTTGGTTTCTGGGCCTACACACTTGTGAAGCATCTCTGGGTTTGCAAGAAATACATCAGACCGGTCATATTCTTTTAATAGTGCGCTTTCGATTCTTCTTAGGCCACACTGTGCTACCTTAACCTCCCCTGTGGTCTTGTCCGTCTCTATACTAGGACAGAAAAGCTTGTCGAAGACGACTTCAGGAATAAGTTCGTATGGGCCACATGCGATGAACCCGTAAAGAAAGTTTCCTCTATAATTTGTCATGAGACTTCTATCCGCTGTCAGCACGATGCGTTTTCCAGCTGCCACCATATTACAACCTGGTTATTGCGTCATTAATTGGGTATAAATCTATTACTATATTCTTGCGAGTATGGCTTAGGTGGTTATTACTAAACCGTACCACCACCTTTAATATAATCCTATCCGGCGGCCTTTAGCCATTATTCGTTTTAGTTCATGACGAAGCAAAAATAATGCATCTCTGAACGAAGCCCACTTGAATTCGTAATGCTCATAGGAGATTTCTACATTTTTGCTTGGTGTTACCGCAAAGTAGAATGACACTTCTTTCTCATACTTCATCCCATCGCATCGAAAGTATGAATAACGTACCTTTCCTATATATGACTTAATATCCAAACTTGTAATTCCTGTTTCTTCTGACACCTCACGAATCAGAGTTTGAATCTCACTTTCATACTTTTCCTTATGTCCTTGGGGGAAACCCCAGTAACCCCTTCTATTTTTTAAGAGAAGGAATTTAGAAGGCTTGGACTGTATATTTGCCTCAGGTTTTCCATCATTGTTATGATATTTTATTACTCCTCCTACGGATCGCTCGTGTACCCCCACCCCATTATGCTACCTTGAGTTAGATACATTTTGTGTAATTATCATAATTATATATTTCTTACAGCAATCTGCTATAGGTAATTATATTGACAGCATAGTTGTCACATTAAAGGTATTAATAGTCAATTAAGATTTTTGAAGGAATATAGGGCCGGTCGTCTAGCCTGGTAGGATGCGGCATTGGCATTGCTGAGGTCGTGGGTTCGAATCCCACCCGGTCCACCTAGATTGAAGCAGAGAGTTTGATTCGATCATGCAGCGAAGTAAGAAAAACCTCCTCTATGTTAAACGCGATATTCCTTCTGAAGACTATATGATATATTTTGACAAAGCTCCTATCATCCGGGTTATATCCCAATGCTTGAATGCTCCTATACACTTCAAGCCTCTCAGAGTCAAGGATCTCACCTATACTTTCTTGCTTCTTCCTTATCCTTTCTACTACGACTTTGGGAAGAAAGGAAGGATAGATCTTTGATCTAGCATGCACTAATACTGCACCGTTTTTTTTGAGAACAATGTTTACAGACCTACATATAACATCTAGGCGAGCTTGTTGTTCTAATATTATAACTTCTGTTTCTGAGCCCACCAATAAGGATAGGGTCCTATCCAAATTACCCGATGCAGCGAACAGTAGTTTTTGTGTAAATGGTATTCTTGTGTTAATTTTCTCTTCCAAGTCGTTAATACTGTCTAACATGTTCCCCATTCCAGCTGCAATATATATCAGATCCATCCTGTGTGATGTAGACGACTGGCTACCCAATAACCATTCTTAGGATAGAAAATGCTGAGACAGAAGCAATAGACGTTAGGCTCACGCTCTTAAGGGTTAATTCTAATTTTGTTGTGTACGCATCGTCTTTCCTTCCTTCTCTCATTTGCTCTTTATATCGTCTAGAGACTACAATGTGAATGTAACTTACCAGCGCCGTAGTCACGGATAAAACGAGGGGGAGGATCTCAACTTGGTTGGTCTGGATAATGAATCCTGCAACAAGAGGGAGTGCTCCCCACGATACAGAAAACCAGACGTCTGTATGAAAGTAACCCCTGAACATTTCAAAGTTGTACGCGAATACAAAGAATCCTTCTAGTACTGCTATCACCCATAGCATTGGCGTAAAAAATATTATATAATAAATTCCAAGGGAGTACGCAGAGGAAAGAGATACAACAACTATTAACAAGAGTTGGTTGCGGGAAAAATAACTCCCCCAAGGCTTCACGTTTCTGGAACCTAAGCTGTCTGCAGCATGAGCGGCTGTCAGTCCAAGCCCATAAATGGCTGAGATAGCTAAGACCCGTTCCCAACTTATTTGAATGGCTAGCAAGGAACCTAACACAGCAAACGAAATGCACATTCCTGTGTAAGGCAAAAATAACATCCCTACAAATATCCTAAATCGTATCGGGCCGAATTTAGGTACAAACCACTCGTTTATACGATTATTTTTGGAGTTCATTCTTTTCTAGCGTAGACAATTGCAGTCGTTCCCAGAGTGTAATATTTACAGAAGACTTTGACGAAGCCAGTTTTTTTTAGATACCGAATGGTCTCATCAGGCCATGCTTCAGTTTTGTAAATGAGCTTGTCTAATTTGTCAAACGTGGGCGCCCATTCTTTGAGTAGCTTACCACAAAGCTTCAGCAGCAAGAAATGAATTTTCCAGAACCTTTCTACTATTCTGTTCTCCGGAAGAGTAAAATCATGAAACACTATGACACCATCGTGTTTAAGAACTCTCCAAGATTCCTGAACCACAGATTCGATATCGATATACTTTGCTAGATAAGAAGACACGATTGAATCAAATATCTCTCCCCGGAATGGTAATAGCTCAGCTGTTGAATTTAATAAAGAAAGGGTCGAGGATTTCTCTTTAGCTTTTTTGAGATAATCTAACGTAAGATCCAGAGAATAAACCGTATTCTTGTCTGGTGTCTGCTCAAGTCTAGAGGATAAAACACCTGTGCCCGCAGCAAGGTCTAGAATAGCAGCTGGTTCAGGCGCTCCGTTATCGACAATCTTTACAATTTGGTCTTTCCAGAACCTGTCTCGGCCAAAAGTAGCAAAATAAACAACGGAATCGTAACTAGCCGAAGTACTTTCGTTAAAGAACTCTCGGGCGTAATTGTATCCTTCGTTTATTGTCATATTAGATTTAGTTCTCCTACGCCATCAAGCTGGTTGAATTCATATAAAAGAAACATCCAGTTATCATAGGAACTGCATCTTGTATTTTGTAAACTGGCAAAGAGATGTCAAAGTAGTTAACAGAAATGGCCGAAGGGTTGTTCTCAAGACTAATAAAAAAAGTAAGGCCTTCCATGAATACCTGCTAGCGTCATCATACACACTAGTATCCATCGCGCTAGGCCATCCCGATCCCCCTCCAATTGTAGGCGAAATGGCAATAGAAAACGAAGGCAATGGCATGCGAAGATACTTGAAGAAGCTTGGGATAAAAACACCTAAGCTCATATCATTCTCAGACTCCCTTCTGGTAGAAGAGTATATAGAACGTGGAGATCTCTATAGAGCATTTCTCGGCCTTGAGGATAACAGTATAATTTCTTCGTTAGCGACTACGGCAGGAGTCATGACTGCTAACCTACATACTGACGGTAAAGTCTTTATTGATAACAAATCTCAGAATTACCTAGTAGGAACTGGATACGATTCACTATATCGCACTGATTTAGCCTTCATGCAGACAAAAACCTCAGTCTTTTCACAAAGCATGGATATAGCTACCTTTCTCGCAAGTTCACTGGATCTAAGCATGTTTCGCTATTCCGTGATTGAAAGTGGGTTCCATAAGGGTTATTATTCTATAACGAATCACGGTTTTCCATACCTATCATACATACTGAGGAATCTGCTTGCCCCAGGGTTTGCAGTCAATCACAGGTCGATGTTAAGAAACATACTCGTTGATTCCGTCAATAAATCGACACTAGCCACCTAGATTGGGGGTAACTCTGTCTTTTTACCAAATCCACCGGAACCAAACTTGCAATAGAAACATTGGTCTGATTGCATGTAAGGTATTCTTTGTATAACGACAGCACCAATTTTTAATGCAATCCTAGTCATCAGCCTATATTTGAAAGGCATTGATGGGATAACTTCATCGAAATAAACAGAGTAATGATCTGGACAAAACTTCAATGTTATCTGTGCCTTGTGCTTTAGCTCGTGTCGAGTATTACCCTTAGACTCTAGACTAAGTGTCTTGGTGACGTTAATTTGCTCCCTAATATATTCATGTTTAGGACACGGGCAATCCTTACCTCCAGGGTGCTTATAAGCTGGAATATTCTTCCAATCAAATTCCGGAAAGTCCTTTTCGAAGTCATCCATACATAAATCTAATCAACTTCATCTCATATAAAGATGTATGTAATCACTTTAATCCAATAGAAACTAGAATGAGAAAAGATATATTTTTGGTTTTCTAACAAACTGTATAGTGACAGTACGAGACCAGCAGAGCGAGGGAAATAGTGGCATGACTGCGGCAGCTGCAACGACTACCACTGCAACAAATAATACAGGGGAAAATGCGAACAGGAGTTCTTTGGATTCTAATTTGAAGACGTTAATAGAATTCAAGCAAAACCTCTTGCAAGAGCAACGAAGAAGCGAGGAGGAAATCCAAGAGCTCAGTGCTAGAATAGAAGAGGCCAAGAAAAGAATAGATGAGAATAGGAATGAACTAGAGTCCCTGCGGGTACAGTTAAAGCATATTAACGAACAAAAAGATGTTGAGTATGCAAAGTTTAAAGAGTTGAAGAATACACTAGCCGAAACTCGAAACGGGATGAAGAATATGGATGACAAAGGGGCTTCCAGTCCAAGCTCAAGAAGAGATCGATTCGACGTTATGCGTTTAAGTCGAGCTCTCCAACAAATAGAGCATGATATTCAGACCAAGAAATTATCCAAGGACGAGGAACGCAGGTTGGTCTCAAGGTCAAAAGAGGTTGCAACTAAGTTACACAACTTGAAAGTTATTAACAAGAAGGAGGATAAGTATAGGAACATACTATTTCAGTATGATACTCTCAAATCAGTAATGAATAAAATTTTTGACCAGAAGTCCGGACTCGGGAAGAGGATTGGTGTCATCAAGGTCGAGTTAGATAGACTGGTGAACTTGCGAGAGGACCTCTACGAAGAAAGAAGGAAAGTGGTTCACACTCTGAAGGAGGCTACTGCAAAACTCGAAATGGCAGAAACCCAGCTAAGTGCCATAGAATTCAGAAGATCCCGTGCTCAAGCGATCGGTAGGCAGAGAAGGCATAGAGAGCATGAAGGAAGGCGTGAAATCAGCCATGAGGCTGCCCAAGAAAGGGTAAGACGAAGCAAGGAAAATCAAGAGAGATGGAATATTTTAAAGGAAGAAGCCCTCAAGAAAATGTCGAGCGGTGAGAAACTAACTTTTGAGGAAATGAAGTTGATCTACGGCGAAAATAGCCCATAGTGTCGATTAACTGTAGTACTTACCTAGGATTATCTTATCAGAGACCTAATTCTTTTTGAGCCCTCAAATTGATTACAGGCGAATAGGTTGGCCAAGATATACTTCACACCTTATGGGGTAGGTCTTGGTCACGCCAGTCGTTTAATGATGGTGGCGGAACGGTTTCAGGATTTGGGGACAGCATCCAAATTTTCCTCCTTTGGTGAAGCCGCCAGATATATCTCATCCTTAGGATACAAATGTAACCTTGTCCCCTCAATAGAATTCGGATGGACGTCTGGAGGTCACTTCTCAATCACTTCAAGCATTGCCAACATACCAAGGTACTTCGTCAACTTCGTGAGGCAGGTTAATCAGGAGATTAGGTATATGATAGAATATCGACCAGATATAGTAGTATCGGATACAAGGTTATCACCAATTTTAGCTTGTAAAAGCTTAGGACTTCCTTCTATTGTGGTGCTCAACCAAATAAGGCTCCTCTTGTCACCTAGGTTGAGACGATATCTAGTCGCAAGGAGCTTTGAAGTTGTTAATGGGGAAATCCTGGGCTTGGCCTGGACATTGACTGATAAAATACTCATTCCGGATCTGCCACCACCTTACACTATTTCAGAAAACAATGTATGGAGAACATATTCCGTTAGGAATAAGCTTAAATATATTGGATTTACCACACCTCGAACATACGTACAGGAATCTAAATTGAAAAAGGTACGCTCTGAACTTAGTCTGACTCATAAGCCGTTAGTGTTCGTTCACATAAGCGGCCCTAGGCAGACCCGCATGCCCCTTGTGCGGCTTGCGATGAACGCGTGCAGAAATCTCGGGGCTGATATCCAGTATATAGTATCCGCAGGCAATCCTGAAGGAGACCCAACTCCTAAAAGTATTCACAATACAGGATGGTTCTATGAATGGTGTCCAATTAGAGATGAGATATTTAGTCTGAGCGATATTATAGTAATTAGAGGTGGGCATGCGGCAATATCTCACGCAATAGGATTCGGGAAGCCGATTGTTACTATTCCAATAGAAAATCATGGTGAACAACTCGGCAATTCAAGAAAACTTGCTGGTCTAGGACTTGGTATTGCAGTAGATGCCAGACCGTTACGTTCCGAACAGATTTCAGAGGCAATTAGCACGATACTCAAAGAACCAGCTTATCAAAAAAAAGCAAGTGAAATGATGGAGCTGAGTAATAACCTAAATGGCATCGATAATATCGTGAATATAGTTCGATCCTATCTTAAATGAGATCCTCTTTAGCGAACCAATTGCAGCCCTCGAAACTTCAGTGATCATCTTACTATGTTTATCATATGATCCTTGATTAGGAACTGGTTGAAGTGGCTGATTACTATCGAAATAACCTAGACTTGGGATAGCTTCGTTTGTTTCAGGGCTCATGAAAATTAATGGTGTCCAAGGGATCTTCCCTGCAGAGAACACGTCATTTATTACCATGTTTACGTACCAGGTAGGAAAGATGGCCGTAGTCAGCGAGACTAGCACAACATCACCTGGGAGGCTGGCTAGCAACCTATAATAAATACTTTCTAATACCAATAATTCAATATTACTGGTAAGAGAAGTTGGAAGAACCACTTGGGCTATGGAAACAGTATATCTTTTTTTATTGATCATGTTGAGCACCGATTTAGACAATTTTAACTTGTTTCTCAGATCCTCTTCGTTATGATAAGGGAGGAGGATTTCGGGTCTAAAACCACTCCTCATACTAGCCATACATGATAAGGCTGAAAGCCAACTGTGGATGCAGCAGATTACCTTATGGTGTCTTGAATCAAAAGGCATACCGCCAGGGCAAATAGAGACTTCTGTGCATACATATGATCGGTCCTCAAGCACGTAAGCCTGTATCGTCCGATCCACGGTATCTCCTGCTCTTGCAGGTCGCGCGCCCCTGGTGAAAAGTTTAGATGCTAGCTCTCCAGTCGATGCGAATTCTATATCTCTTTCTTTATAATCCAACGACTCAGTTTTGCACAACTTAACTTTAATAACGAATTTTTCTTTAGGCATTATAATTTCCTGGCCAATAGCACATATGGCGTTTACTAGACTTGCAAAGTTGTTGTAAGTTTCTCTTGCTATAGCTACTTTTTCTATTCCTAACATTCCGATTAATTCACTCCTAGCAGTTATTAGATCGCTGACGTCAAGGACCATGAAATTATCTTCATCTGCAAGACTGAATATTCTTATCCTCTTATTTAGAAGCGTACGCCGGATGTTCTCAACTAGTTTTCTTTTTTCTATCTTTGAAAATACAGAAGTAAAAATCAGAAGAACATTAGGCACGCCGCAACTCTTCATCTCAGCGTTATTTAACTATGATGCCTCCCCTACGCAATATTATAGCGTAGTCTACCTTATATCAGGACAATGGCATATCAGAGTTGGTTCAGGACCTCTTTAACGTTCAGACTATCTGTAGCATCGGGTACCTGCTCCAAATACCTGAGTAGATCCCTTCTACAGCCTGTTTTATCCCCAAGCTGAAGTCTTACTAGCGCTCGATTTTTGAATATTGGTCCGAACCTTGTGGGGTTAACTTCAATCGCTTTTGAATAATATATCTCAGCATTTTGGAAATCATTATTTTTGAGATAATAATTACCCAAACCTCTGTAGGCCAAGTAATAATTGGTATTTGACTTGATGGATTTCTGAAAACAGGAAACAGCCTCTCGGGAATTTTGCTCACTTAAAATGCTGCCCATAATACACCAAGCTTGAGCATTATCGTCATCCAATTTAACGGCCCCCGATATTTTACTCAAAGCTTCGGCTACATTTCTCTCTTGCCTAAGCTTCTCAACTTCTAGACAGATCCGATTTGAATCTTTAAATTGTGGATTTTCTTTCTCCACTATTTGCTTCAAGTCTTGAGGGACTAGAACAATAGTCACGCGATCGTCTTGTTCCCAATCCTGTTGGAATCTTCTCTCTGGTATAGCTCCTACAGTATCCGGCTGAGGCACATAGGTTAAAATGCGGTGCTCGTCAGAATCATAACCGCATACTATGTTTGCGTGTTGTACAGTTTCACGTATTCCGGGCAGAATGACTATGGTAGGTATTCCTTGATCAATCTTCCTTTTTATATCAGCTATTGAGCCTCTATACACATACCCTTTCAGACCATGTTTCTCAGCTAGCTCTATTCCTTCCATCATGACCGAGCCTTTAATTCCTCTATATTTGTTTGCGGTTTGTTCAGCCTCAAGAAGAGATAGCTCTTCTCCCCAGTATTTGGAAACGACGTTTATTACTAATGGAAGACAAATATTTTCCTCGTCTGTACCTACCAAGGGGAGAGTTAAGGAGTGATGCCTAGGATCTGATTGCAAGGTAAATATCTTATCCGCGTAAAATACCAATAAAAATTCTTCTCGATGAAGTTCTTACGAAGGTTACTACATCGTAGGCCTCTTGTTAACATCTTCTTTCCTACATCTTATCTAAGTCAGCCTCCCAATCATATATGCAAGAAGCTTGAAAATACTGCTAGCCCATCGGTATTGCTTTTTTCGGGGTGGAATTGGACACCTACTAGTTTTCTCCCCATATTAACAAAGATTTCGTTTTCACAATGGTTAGATGATGCTATTGAAACAAAATTGTCAGGTATTCTTGCAACACAGTATGCATGGCTCTCGTACACGTACAGCGACCTATTTCTACGAAGAAAAATACTGACCCGGGGCGACTCTGGTATTATAATGTGACTCATCTTTCGGACTGGAGAGATCATCCTACGTATAGATCCACCTAAGGCAAGTGCCATAATTTCTGCTCCGTAGCATATTCCTAAGATAGGGATACCCATAAGGCTGCATTTTAGTACCAGTTTGGAATTAGCGACATTAATCTCCCTGCTCGGCCTGCTTCTGCCAGAAAGAATAACTCTTTCAAATGAACTAATATCACGATCTATATTTTCGTAGAATTTTTTATAGGTGTAATCGGCTTTTAGTTTTTTTAGGCATAATAATATGTCCTTGGTATAAGGGGAGATATTGTCCAGTACGAGTATCGCCATCTAAAAAATTTCCATAATTAACGATATAAAGATTATCTATATGCTGAGCATAAGCTTATTTTTTAAAAAAATTTTATCTTTTTACCTCCTTAATCGTTACAGGAGACATGGAAACCATCTTACAAGACCAGTTTTTTATTACATTATATCAGGATGGCTAGCTTTTTGCATACGAGATATATTGCGGCGTACGCGGGCAAAGACATTTCATTCTCGTCTATTCTGAATCTCTGGCTCTTCAGCGTAAACCTGACAGGAGTCTTAACTTTCACCTTAGTCTTATCGTCGCTCAGCAAACAAGCGTCATCCATCGGATTAAACGAATTTAGGTTGCCACATCTCATCTTGGTCAATCCGCTTTTGCTATTTAGTGACCCCGGCATCCTAAACACCCGATGGATATCCATTGTTACCTGGGGGTCGATATTTACTCCCAATTCTCTTCCTCTTCTCTCCAAATCTACTTTAAAACCGTAATAGCCTCCTCTCTGCTGCACCAGATTCTTTAACTTTGATTCGACTCGATCTTTCATTGTAAATTGCTGGGACAGTCTTTTACGCCAACCATATTTTAGCCCGCTCTTTGGGAATTTCACTACGAAATTATTCATATCTCCTGATTCATTCTTGAAGCGGCGCTTCGGACCGTGGCGGATCCCTCTTTTGTAAACCCCAATAGTTTCGGGCAGGAGACCTTTTCCTAAAATGTACGCTGTGATGTCTGACCTAGCATGAGCGTCCAAATTCAAGAAATCAGGGTCCGTGACATGGATATGAAAGCCATCATTGCCAGAAAAATAGATAGATATGTCTTTTTCCTCAACACCGAAATCCTCGATAAGGAAAAGTATTAGTCTTCGAACCTCTTTTTTAGCACTATCAATGCAACTCTTACACGGGATAGACTCAAAGACCATATTCTGAGAGTCGCACGAGGGACATCTGCTTAATCCTTGCTTCTTCTCCCCCTTAGTTGCATGTGAACAGGTCTCGCAAATAATATAAGAATGATCTGACTGGCACGGCAGACGCAGATCCTTTGTGTCAATATCAAATATAAGGTCTGCCCCTAACCATCCCTTTTCCTGCATTGGATAAGTCGGGAATCTATAGTAACCATTTGAGCAGTATAGATCGGAAGGCACCTCTCTTAAGGCTGTAGCAAGGATTTCGCCTCCATTTTGAAAAGTTAAATGCCGTACCATACCATTAGGTTCTCCATTTGGCCCAAAGTACCTGCATGCAAATTCTCGCTTCCTTATGTCTGTCGGAGGTTCTATTTTCTTTCCGTATTTGAAATAGAACTCTCTGAATGCATGCATCAAGATCCGAAATGCCTCCGACTTCTTAGTATCGATGCCTCTATCCATGACTCACAATATAAGCAGGTTCTTTCAGCTGGTGAAAATCAATCAACCTTATTTGTCAACCGTTTACCGAATTGAAATGGATTCACTATACCACTGCACTGTAGTGTTGCAAAGCAGAGGTTTTCATTGCGTAGTTTTTCGCACGAAGGAACGAAATACCTTATCCCGCTTCCCTTCTTTCCTGCTAAATGTTCGATCTGGTATCTTGTCACTTTCTCGCTAAAATCAGGGGCCCCGTGAAACAATTCAACTATAGAATCGATATCCTTGCCAATAGATAGCATGTATGTTGCAAGCAAGACCCGAGCAGAATGGGGCAGATTTTCTCCTCTGCTCATTTCATCTAGAGCATGCTTTACACATGGAGGATAATCAGATACTGTTTGGGTATATCGCGTATGATATCCATGATCAAGTTTGGGTGTCATAGCGATAAAGTTAACCTTTACCGACTTTGGCATTAGCGACAGATCCATGGATCTGAGCCGAGAATAAATCAATGAGCTCAGCTCACTACGTATCAATCTTACGGTTTCGTCAGCTTCTAGATATACGTACCCTCCATGGACTGCACGGTTTATCAAGCTCCATTCTTGTTCATGAAATTTTGACGCTCGTGAAAGGTAGTCGTTAAGTTTGACTTTGAAACTTCCATAATCGTCATGATTTACCTCGACTTGCACTTTAAAAAGATCAACAAAGATTTTGAAGATTAGGAGCTGTTTCCTATCTTCATTTCGTTCTCTTTTAAGATCTTCGGTGAGGAATTTTTCTGCCCTCCTTGCCTCTAAAAGGGAATACTTCCTGGAAATATTATCAGACCCGATGCATTTGACCATCATCAAGCTAACCATGAATGTTAGAACCTCAATCTCGTATTTTTCTAAATTTTCGTCTATCTTACCCTGTGTTATGCCTCGTTCAAGCCTCTGAGCTGACCTCTCAATTACATATTTCATTTCTGGACGCTCGAACTCTTCGTAGTCTAAATTGATAAGACGTATGTATTCTGAGGCTTCGTTAAGGAAAGGATATCTAGCCAAGTCGCCAGTACCCAGCTTGATTTGAGACAACTGATTATGCAAAGTAATAGTACTTCCCATAATAAAAAGTGCATGTAGCGGCTTTTACTCATGAAATATTGGACAAATTTGGTCGTGGCATTCTTACAAATAACTCCTGAAAAAAAGAAAGAGGCAGAATAAATTTAAAACCCTTTGTCACCCCATCCTCAAGGCGAGAAAACTAGCATGAGCAATTATGATCAGATAATGAAGTTAGCTCTAGAAAAAGGATTTTACTTTCCAAGTTGTGAGATTTACGCTGACGCGCCTGCAGGTTTCTGGGACTATGGACCGTCAGGCTTGAAAGTAAAAAACAAGCTAATCGATCTATGGAGAAGAGAAGTCCTAAGGCGTGACGGTATGCTGGAAATTGACGGTTCTCAGATAATGAGCAGAAGTGTATTTGAGGCTTCTGGGCATATCAGAAACTTCACCGATCCCATAATAAAATGTACAGAATGCGGCTCTACCTATAGGGCTGATAAGCTAATTTCAGATGATATCGGAAAGGAGATCCCCGAAAAAACGCGTAACGATGAAATTGACGCAATAATAGTCAGAGAAAATATTCGATGCCAAAAATGCAAAGGCATCTTCGGAAAGACGACCCGATTCAATATGATGTTCAGAGTGGAAATTGGTCCTAGTGCAGAGGAGGCATTCTTGAGGCCTGAAACTTGTCAAACTATATTCGTTGATTTTCCACGCATATATAAAACTATGAGGGGAAAATTGCCACTCGGAATAGCCCAACTCGGAAAAAGTTTTAGAAATGAAATTGCTCCTAGACAAAGCCTCCTAAGACTAAGGGAGTTCTATCAAGCAGAAGTTGAAATTTTCTGTAACCCTGCTAAGCTAGACGATCTATCCCGTTTTGATGAGGTAGGTGATTTACCGTTGAGAATATCACCTGATGGAAGCTCGGTTGAGGAAGTCTCGGCGTACGAGAGTCTGAAAAGAAATTTATTACCTAACAAATTGGTTGCATACTATCTCGCCATTTTAGCTGATTTTTACAGGAAGACAGGGATAGACATGCAGAGGACTAGATTTCGGCAGCTAGGAGAAAATGAGAAGGCTTTCTACGCCTTGATGGCTTTTGATTTTGAGGTTGAAACCAGCAATGGGTGGTTGGAGCTGGTCGCTTGCAATTACAGATCAGATCACGATCTCAAAGGACACTCGATAATTAGCAAGCAGAATCTAGAGGTAGTCGATCCATCAGACCAATCAAAAATATTACCACACATTTTTGAGCTTTCCATGGGAATTGATAGGACCATTTATGCTATCCTAGAACACTCATTCTTTGAGGACTCTGAACATGACAACAGGGCTGTTCTAAAACTCAAGCCCTACCTAGCGCCTATTCTGGTTGGGATATTGCCTCTTGTCAACAGGGACGGACTAGCTGAGAAATCACAAATGATCTACTCTGAACTTAAAAGAGAATTCGACTCGTACTATGACGATTCTGGTTCGATCGGACGGAGATATAGGAGGTTAGAGCAGATAGGCGCTCCTTTTGCAATAACTGTTGATAAAATTACTCTTGAGGATGATTCTGTTACGGTAAGGCAGAGGGACACGATGCAACAAGAAAGAGTAAAGGTGTCTGGCCTTAAAGAATTTCTACGACGATCTCTGCAGAGCAGCTAGCTATACCGCAACCAGAGGTTTTCTATGATAACCGCTCCAGAACATCAACTGGAGAGTGCTCTGAACACATCCCGATGAGTAAAAATGCCCGTAGCTCTATCATCGCTGTCAACTACAAGAAGTCTTCGTATATTTTTCGATTGCATAATATCAATAGCTTCTTTCACTGAGGTTGTTGGAGTGACGGTTGCCAGTGGATATTTCATCACTTCACGTATAGGCTTTTGCGCTAGGAACAAATCAGAACCTACTTGGTGTACAATGTCTCTCTCCGTGATAATACCAACAGGCTTGTTGCCGCCAACCAATCTCTTCACAACTACTACACTGCCGATATCATGATCCGACATGGTTTTGCAGATCTCTTGAATAGTTTGGTCCTCCGTAGCTGTTATTAGTTCTGTTGTCATAAAGCCTGATACTGGGATAGTATCAATTTCCATTCCTATATACACACTGATACAATATTTTGGTAGTGGTATATTAAACAATAGCAAATTCATCTTTTTTACACAAACCTAAATACCCCTGTATTGCTTATAGAGGGAGGGTGCTTATGGAAGGGATCAACAAATAGGCATAACTGAAGTTTAACTTATCGAGATATTGCTAGCTGCACGGATCTTACGAAATTATCCTTTTCAACTGGCTTTTTGATTATACTATGAGGCTTAATACCTGGTAGTATGCTAACCAGTTCCTCTACTGCGTCTAGTGCTGATACAAATAGCACCCTGACGGAACCATTTATCGCCCTCATACGATTATATAGCTGTAAACCGTTCAAATTCGGCATTCTAATATCCAATATGACCAGGTCGTAATACGAAGGGTTTGCCTGCGCAAAATGCCTCAGCGCTTCCTGTGAATTACTAAATGCATCTACGTTATACCCTTCAGTTTGCAGGAACGACTTATACGTTATTATCATATCAGGCTCGTCATCGATGAGCATAATATTGAACTTCTGAGCGTCTTCGTCGAGCCCCGATATGTGGTGTTTGATTCTAGATTCATTTGGGACCACTATAGCTGGTGCATCAGGTTTTACTAGAGTTGACACAGAATACAGTGGATAGGAGGTCTTCGAGCCTTCGATTGAATATGCACCCACATGTCTAACGATGAAAGTAGTCAGGGACGCAATAAATCCTTTAACGATCTGGTACATGTCCCCCCCTATAATCAATCCGTTAAGAGGTGCTCTAGAGTTAATTTTTGCACACATGTTCACAGTCGATCCGAAAACGTCGACTACGCTAGTTGGACCTGACTTTGCAACTTCAATTTTCCCATAATCCAAACTTATCCTAAAGTTAATAGACGGTAAATGAAGATCTTGGTATTTCTTGTTCATGGGAGGATGAGCCGCCCCCATTGTGAGGCCAGATCTTATGACATCCATGAAGGGCGTCTTATCTGAAGTGATTTCTGATGTTTTCGGAAAAAAGAATATAACACTGTCGCCTACATTCTTGACAACTTCCGCACCGAAGTTTCTTGCGATTACTGCCATGGTATTTATAAATATAGAGTAATACTTTGTGACGTCATCTGAATTTCCCATACCTGCCGTAATACTGGTAGAGTTCACGATATCTACGATACCTATACAAAGATACTTGGTATCTACAAATGATATTTCGTTTCCTGTGCTGTTATTTTCCATAGACTCACCGTAGTGTGGCGATTGACGGTTCATTTCAATCCCCTAATATTATGTAATCCTTCTCTAAAACTACGCTGGAAAGCGTATTCAGGAAAGGGCGACTTCCAAGCATATTATGCATGATAGACGTTACCAAGCTTAATATGCTTTTTTGGGACCGACGCGGATTTGGGGGTAGACACGTTGTGATTCCACACGGTCAGCTAATCTAAATCGTTGCGCTTTGGTCATCTTCGTGGTTGGCAATAGCCAAATGCATGTACGCATACACAATCCTTTCGTGAAGGTATCCCTAGTTTACTTCTCTTAAGGATGAAAAAGTATTATCTCTCTGCGGGAAAGAACTCACAGTACTATTAGCAGACTCTTTTCTGCCAAAATCTGGATTGTAATCGCCACCGCTGTTTCTTATCTCCCTAATAGTCTTTTCGGTTGTTAATACCTTGTATACCCATTCCTTTCCGCCTTTTTTATTACGTTCCAATTTGCCCTTGTGTACAAATCTTGATAGATAGGTAGCAATCGCGTCTAGACGCATTGGCTCTTTATATTCCTCCTCGTACATATCTTGAATATCTGTAGAGGTAAATGTGCTATTGGGGAACTTACTTTCAATTATATACCATACCTTTGATCCTACTGATGTGAGGCCGTCGCCTGTACGAAGCCTTCTTCCTTCCTTAACATTATCTTCTTCGTAGGTTGCTCTTGGTAAGTTAAGTGATTCAATTATCTCATACACTTTCAATATCTTACCTTTTGAAATTTCTCCGTCTAGCGAAAGGTTATATTTGCTTCCTTCGGTATCCTCAAATTCTATCTTTATCTTCTTTTTTCCTGCAATCAACCGCAGTAGATGCACCTTATATGTATCAACACTTAAAATCGATACTTGCAAGGTTCATGACAATTTACATTATTTTTGTTAGCTAAATTAGTAAATCTATTAGTACAACTACGATCCTGACTGGTGACCGAGACTGTTTTCTACATTTACTTAGCTAAAACATACTTCGTCATACGCAAGACTAATTTTACAGCGCCTAAAATCGATTTCAGAGCTACGGAATCGGATGTTATATCCTCTAGAATTTTCCGCCCGCTATCCTTCAGCCCTACAAAGGCCTGAGACAAAACACCATCAGACTCTAGTGCGATAAGACCTTCGATACTAGTAGAGAAATATTCTTTGCTCGTAAATAGCGTGCCTCGCCTTCTAGTTCTTTCCATTAAACCTTTTAACATGAGATCAGTAATGATTTGGGAAACTATTGGGAGATTGATTTTGACTTCTCTGGATATCTTTTTCTCTGTTTTTGGTTTACTTTTGGTGCATCTGAGTATCGAAGTCTCCAAACGACTCAGCTTAAACGATTCATTGCCTGCCCTCGCATTATTGACGGTGTGTTCATAAAAGTAGTTTTCTCCCATGCCTCTTCTAAAATACTAGACGCCCAGCAAAGATATATACGTTTAAATAAATTTGACAGTCAGAATTAGTCTTGCGCAGTCCTAGTACCGTAAACCTAAAATTATTGTTCGACAATAATTGAATCTGCTCACGTTTATGAGTACTACTGAATTTACCGAGTTTTGTAAGACAGGCAGTCATTTAGATTGCAATAGCTGCGTATGTAGATGTCACATCCCTGGAACCCTTGAGTTTTTATCTAGGAACATAGCGAAACTTGAAAAAGAACGACCCGGCGTGGGAGAATCACTGCCAAGATACTAGCTTTTTTCCTTTTATAATAAACGATAAATCTTAATACCCACAAACGCTGGCTAATAATACCTATAAATTACCTTCCTATTTGTCCTTCTCCTTCCTCATCTCTGAAAACAAACTTTCCATCCCTAACTCGTAACGAATACTATTATATTCTTCTTTAATGTCTGCGAGTTCTTGACCTTTCATATCAGATAAATTTGCCATTTTACTAGGTACACTTACCAGAGGCAATATGTAGATTGTCGGGTACTAGTGATTCGCTATTCTCCGCAAAAGCCTACTATACTGTTAACTATTCTTGTTAGATACTTTTATACTCTTGTTAGATACTTTATTTTCACTGCTGACGTATTCATCTAACGCCTTAATCATGGGACCCATTTTGAAAATCTTTGGCATTACGTGAACTTTGATATCATTATCTTCTAGTGCGCTTTTAGTTGATGGCCCAACAGCTACCACCACGGCATTTGTGTTCAGAGAATTTTTCAAAGCATGTGACAAGTTATTAGCCGAAGCCCTTTTGAATAGGTCACGTACTGAGGGAGGACTTGTAAATGTCACTGAATATATCTTTCCAGCAATAATGTCACGAATTAGGGAGAATACCTTCTTTTCATTTGGGGGCACATAATCAAAACCCATTGATTTAAGGATATAGCCTCCATGCTTGCCCAGTTTGTTTGAATATCTATATGTCTGGGCTTCTATTACGCTTTTTGCGCCAGCCTTGTAGAGCTCATCTCTTACATTCCGGGGAGAATCACCATGCCATATAATTGCAATTTTTTTTCCTAGAACACCCCTTCTAAGTAGCAGTCTTAGAATTCCGTGCGCGGTATTTTCTTCTGGGACCAATCTTGCTTCCAATCCGTATTTTCTTAAGGCCATTTTAGGTTTTGAGCTTCTCGCTACGATTGTCACTTTAGACAAAGATAGAACCAGCTTTTCGTGGAGGCCAAGTTTCTTAGCAATTGAGAAGAGTGAAAAGATCCCGGGACCAGTCATAAATATCACATAGTCAACATCACCGGTAATCACTTTGCTTAGAAATTGGATAACATCAGCTTTTGGATTTTTCAACTTTGCTTCAATACCCGTAGTGGGTGCTAGGTACGGTCTGCCTCCAAAGCTTTTGACAATATGTGCAAGCTCAGACGCTCTGCGGCTTGCAGTAATTGCTACGGTCAAGCCATTAAGTGACATAGGTCGGTACAATATTTATCTGATGACCAATTTATATTACTAGACGCAGGATAAGATTTTTCATGGCGGGATTTAGTAGGTAATGATAGTCAAGCTATTATCAACTCTATTTACCTAGTATCTTTATATGATGCTTGGAAAAAGTTAAGCTCGTTGGCAAGTAACGTGTCCGCTATTAGTATTATGCTTGGTATTGTGCTTATCTTGTTTCTATTGTATTCGAGCGTTAAAGTTGGGTCTCCAAATTCGACAGCTGGTCAGCAAGAGGATTTACCTAAGGTCCCATCCCTAAAGATTAACTCTCCGGAAGATGGTCAATTGGTACTTGCTTCTGGCTCAGGTGACATCAATGATACTTCTATGTCAAATAATACGTTGGTTATATCTGGGACTTCTAATGATAATGGAGAATCACCCTGTGAAGTTTCCGTTCTTATAAATGAAGTCAAACCCTATCAGCCAGCAACACCTACAGGAGCATCCGGGAAAGATGACTTCTCTAGTTGGCAATTTCTTCTCACTCCCAACTATGCACCCATAAACGAGGGAGTGAACAAGATAACAGCCAAGCTAGACTGTCTTAAATCGCCTGTCAACCTCACTAAATGGTACAGTGTCAGTGTTACTGGGGCAACACAGGAAGAACTGCTTCTGCACGAACAAGAACTCGAAAGACAAAGACTTGAGGAAGAACGGAATGACGAGTTAGCGCTGAGGGAGATACAACTCGAAAGACAAAAGCAGCAGCAGTTGGTAGAACGTGCTAAAGCAAACGCTGCAAAGATTAACCAAAGTGAATTGTTTGTTGAAATTGAATCCGTTGAAGAGAATCAATTTGTACCGATTGGTCCGCTGACAATTTCCGGAACATCGTTAGATGATGCAGCGACAGACTGCGTAGTGTACGTCGACTTGAACGATCTTAAGCCACCCCAAGTAACCATGCCAAGGAGGTCAGGGGGTAACCAGACCAGTCAAGGCGAGACGGTAGATGATTATTCGAACTGGACATACACTTTCAGTAAGGAATACCATGAAATCTCTGAGGGGACAAACGAACTGACAGCTAAGATTGATTGTCTTGCATATCCTAATAATTATACCAAGTTCTTTAGCGTAAATGTAACCGGTGCGACACAGGAACAAGTTATACAACAACAACAGGAAGAACAATTACGGCAGCAACAGATGATAGAACGTGCTAAAGCAAACGCTGCAAAGATTAACCAGACTGAATTGTTTGTTGCAATTGACTCACATGCAGAAAATCAATATGTTCCTATAGATTCTAACCTGACTATTTTTGGTACATCAACTGATGATGCGGCAACAGAATGTGATGTATCAGTCGTACTAAATTCTAAGACACCGTACCAGCGAGTTCTACCAGTCAACGATTCAGGAACAAATGATTATTCAAACTGGACATTTACATTTACTCCAAGTTATGGTGTACCTAAAGAAGGAGAAAATGAAATGACCTCTAGGATCTCTTGTCTTGCATATCCTAATAATTATACCAAGTTCTTTAGCGTAAATGTAACCGGT
>CAYTQD010000003.1:0-9130 GCA_964439995.1 uncultured Nitrososphaeraceae archaeon | reverse complement strand
GCGACACAGGAACAGACAGCTCTGCAGCAGCCGCAGCAAGAGGAAATACAAGAACCATTAATTCAACAGGAGGAAGCACGATATAATCCCATTTTGATCAGCGAAACTCAACATAACGTCACTAGGTATGACATTGAGGTATCACCTCTCTCTAACCAATAGTGACGTGGACAAATCGCAAACCTAGGCTGAGGTTTTGCAATATCATGAGAAGGTTTTTCGCCGGAGAACCTATAGATAGAAATTAGAAACGATGCTGAAGACGTAGGTTAAGCTACAAACACAATTGTTGTACCTGCATTGCTGCATTCTAGTAGTAGTCACCTGCCGAAAAAGGAAAATCGCTTGAAAGGCTTCTTAGTTATTCCTCCGCTTCAACATCTATTAGCATGGTATATGAGATATGCTCATTATCAGCAAAAGTGCCAATTACTTCCAGTGTTTTTATTCCTGTTTGAGTTACTTTAAACGTGCTGTCATTTATTTTCTCAAGCGGGTATGTCTCGGTGACATCAGATTCATAATCCACTAGAAGAGCCTGTATTTCAGTAGGTTGTTTATCACTATCAAATTGCATTTCTAGCTCTCCGCCTTGCTTCATCGTCATTTCTGGCTCATAATTGTCAGGTAGGTGGGGAAAAGCTACTCTAGATGACTTTTCGCCATCATTAAGTATGTGCGGCGTAAGAGAATATTCATACTCCTCGTAAATGCATACGGCTTCTGGAATGTCGGGTTCTACCTCTTGGGCTTCTGTCGTACTATTGGCCTCCTGACTAGATATCATTATGGTGAACAATAGAGCCAGTGATAGTATAATTAGCGGCGGGTTGTTGGGGCGTTCAGCCATATGACATAATATTAATTTTGATTAAAGGGCTTTATGTAAATTATATTACAGTAAATTGTCGAGTGCAGTTTATGCGCGTGTTATAGGATTTTCAGAAATTGATAGCCTTAGTGATATCAGTGACTTTCCTATCCAGTTCAGTAGAAATATCTAAACTCATGGTGAGAGCAACTAAAGATCATTCCTACATACAACTGTTCTAGAGAAATATACCCTAGGAAGCTGTGGGTAATCTTTTCACTAGGTCTTAGGAACTCCATTTATTAGGTACTCCTATAGAAGAATAATGAAGATACCATGACATCCACGAGGAGCACAGACGAAGTAATTGGACGCGTATTAGAGGCTGCTCGAGAGGGATCCTCGAAAACTAGCATAATGTATAAATCATTCGTCTCTTTCGACAAACTAGAAGATTTACTTGATCATTTGATAGATGAGAAGTTGCTTGAACAGGAAAAAGGAGAGTTGACATTTAGGATAACTCAGAAGGGTTTAGGATTCTTGAACAAACTGAACAGTTGCGAAAGGAAGGAAAATGTAGTTGATCAAGATGATAGAAATAACAATGGATATATCGGCCAAAGCGGACCTTTTGTACGCATCTCTGACCTCACCCCGGCTACATTCAGCAAAATCCTAGTAATTGGACTAGGACGACTAGGACTCCCTATAGCCACGTATGTTAAAGACAGGGGATTTGACGTATATGGATATGACCTTAGCAGTAAAGCAATGGAACGAGCTGAGAAAACAGCTGGAATAAAAAAAGCTGTCAACTTTGGGGGATTTGATGTCTATATCATCTGTATTTCAACACACAAACAAGAAGACATTTCTTCACCTCAAATAGACGGTATACTATCAATTGTACAAGATAAAATTGCTAAAGAAGCAAAAAATGGAGCATTGGTTGCAATAGAAAGTACAATTCCTAAAGGAACATCAAGAAGGGTGTTCGAATTGTTAAACCATAGACTGCATGTTGCACATGCTCCACATAGATGGTATGCTTTAGAAGAAAAAGAGCATGGTGTAAATCAATTACGTGTATTAGGTGGAGTTTGTGATTGCTGCCTCAGAGTAGCTATGCAGTTTTATGATAATGCAGACGTATCAACAACTTCAATACCATCAGAATTAGCACCAACAGCATTAGCAGAACCAGCAAGAGATGTAATACCAATAGAAAGGACACTAGCTGGCAGCAAAGCCAGCCTAGATAATAATTTACAGATCAACACAAGCAGTAACAAGAACGAGAGGAAGATTCACGATTATGATGAGGACTACAATAGTAACAACAACCACAGCAGCAACAGCAGCAATAGTAACAAAACCACTATCAGCTATGGTAATAGCTCCAAGAAAACTAGTCTAGGAATACCTATGCATCCAGTACCAGAAGTAGAAATTGCTGAGTTAACAAAGATTATAGAGAATGCACATAGATATCTACAGATAGCGTTTGCTGAAGATCTCTATCTATACTGTCAAGCAAACAACATAAACTTTGCAGGATTGAGAGATTCACTCAATACAAAATGGAATGTAAATATACTTGAGCCAAGAGAAGGAATAGGTGGACATTGTCTGCCAAAGGATACTAAGATGTTTCTGAATTCATCTGAATCAATAAAGAGTAAGATTGTAGAAGTCGCGATGCAAGTAGACGCAGAGTATAAGGAACATATACGCAGGCGTGGAGAGGGTGATAAGTTCCCAGCTGACTCAAGAATGGAAAAGCAACTGGAACAATCTCGTTAAGCATGTGATGCCCACCCTACGGCATAAAGGTTTTGTAGAATATGTCACTATATTTTATCTTCTATGGTTAGATGTATCGATAGTATACTCTTATGGTAAGTAGCAGCATGGAGACGCTATAGCCCAGATATGGTGCTGATCAATAAAAAATGATAACTGTCCTTGTGTGAACGAATAAGAAGAACCCATTAAACAAGGATACCATTCCCCTCCTAAACCAACAAATATAGATCCAGATTCGTCACTTGCATTTTTTGAACAGATCCTTAATTGCATAGTCTAGCTCATGGTAGGTTGGGTGATTAGCAGTAGGAGTATAGTTATGTATAGTAATAAGTTGATTTTCTTTAAGATTCTATTAAGGGCTGGTAGTTCAGCGGTACGAACGTTCGATTCGCAATCGAAAGGTCGCGGGTTCAAATCCCGCCCAGTCCATCGCTCTTATGGTGAAAGGTTGCGGTAGCTTTTGAACCCAAAAAGCTCAAATGTTAACAAATAGTTGGCATTTATGATTCAGATTTTATTTATTATGTTAACCTTTTTGGTAACGTGATCTTGTTAACCCCCTCGACGATCTCGGTAGAATTGTTAACATTTCAAAAATTATGTTAACATGGCATTTTTGCATGTTAACAAATTAGAAATAGCTGGCTCAGGTTAATCCAGCTGTTACAACAGGATTGTTAGTGGCAAGAAAAATGGGTGGAAAAGAAGCTACGCTGTATATCGAATACCAAATATTAAGGGCTGTTGTCGCCGCCGCTGTTTTATATTCTATGTTTGGAAGCGATATGGCCGCAAGTATTACACTTCCAGCAGACGGAAATGCTATTAGCAGAGCATTAATATTGGAAACTGTGATGACATTTACACTTAGCCGAAACTAAGGGTCTGCAACAGATTTAGCCCTGTGTAACTGAGATTGCTAGCTGGTAAAGATGGGTACTAGGGTAATAGGATGAGCATTCTTCTGAAGTTGATCAGAATGGTCAATCCAAACCAATCAGATCTAAGTGAGATAAAGTGTTTCTTTCTATTTACCACCCGAACGTGTACATATCTATCTATCTATCTATCTATCTATCTTCTTTAGGAGATCGACGTCTAGTATACTTGTAGTAAAGGTAATGTTTTTCTACATTTATAGATTCTTCTGTTACAATGGAAGATAGAGTAGTAAGCAGGCAAGATAGGATAGAAATCATATATGGCGTGACGAAAGTTACTAAAGACTACGATTGATTGTTTAGATCAGACCAAACAAAGATGGGATATTTGCAGTTACGCTAATGGTGCATTTATTTTTGATACGTTATGGGGTCTAAAGCTTGCACACGTAAATGCCATGAATAGAGGATTGAAGCTAAGATTCATGATAGAGATTACGAAAGGCAACTCAGAAATGGTCTGGCATGCAACTCACTCAAACAGCTAGGCTGCGGTATGGGCAAATACTTCTTTATTTGAACGATATTGGACAGAATCTGAGTCTAAAAATATCTAGGAGAGTATAGTTGCAATGAAACACTGCCCAACCCTATACAAAACTAGCAATTACCAAGTTGTCAAAATTATCCGATTCCTATTGGTGGTCTCTTGGATTCACTATGTTCTAATAGTTTATGATAATTCAGTATATACCAAGTATCAAATACCTTACCACAGATATCGCATTTCCAGGCACTCTTCCTGACGGCTTCTGTTGACTCATCGATATCAGAAGTGCCTGTTACCTGTCCTACGTCTGTAGCAGACATGTTGATGAGTGTATATTATTTAGGACAGGATAGTTAAGAATTTCTGATACAGATTTAAGGCCAATAATCTATCTATACCTAATGTGCTGCTTGGACTATTTCCCATTCAAATTAATTATTTCCCATTCAAATTAATTATACGTAATAATCACCCATATCTAATAATTTATTGTATAATTTTCTTAAGAATGATTGGAAGTAATACACGGAGGATTATCCTGGGACCTAATTTATACCACAGTATAAAGATAGCAGCATAGGATAAAGTATAGTAAAGAGGCAACAACCCGTGTGTACTATTTGAAGAGCATACAAGAACGGGGCCTATGAAGCCGACTAGAAAAGACACCAATCTGGCAATCCGACTTATCCTGTCCAACCATTTATGAAGGCCTTCGCTTTTATTTCTGAATAACTGGATGATTAATGCTACAGTGTATTGATGCAACATAAACAACAAACTAAAATTCCTAGCAGTAAACTCTGTAGGAACGAAGTTTATGATATCTGCGTCGAGTTCTATTGTTGTTCTTCCTAGTAGTCTGCGGCTTAACTCGTCTAATGTGATTATATCTATAGTGCTAAAAAAAGAGGAAGGCGACTTTTCATAGGTGTAAAGGTGAATTATGGATTTAATCTTCTGTATAATATTCTTCACTCCTCTCTTTTGTGATGGTAATATCTGTGTAGAGGGATTTGATTCAATATATTCATTATATTTGTTTAGTAGCTCTGATAGTTGTCCTTTTGGAATATCGAAAGTACTTGTCGTTCTATCGTTGTAGGTGGATTCTATCCATGCTTCGTAAATAAATGGAGAAAAAAAGAAGAGACTCAGAATTTTCACTTCTTCCACGTAATATTCTGATATGAAATGTTGAATCAAGTCCGCTGAGGGTGAATGTTAAGAACTCTTTTGCAGAGCCCAATTCATTTGATACCGTTATGTAGAGCTAGAGGATCTTTAACTGCTTTGTGTGCTTTGTGAAGATGCTATCCCTTTTAAACCACTTACGTATATCTTGGTACCAGGAATCATGCTAGTAATTAGTTCAACCACTTTGAGTACAGTCATGACGACATAATCGATTGGCAAGATGTCGCATTGTGTTTTCATAAACAGTGTTAGTCACCTATCCTGAGTAAAGTGAATATATCAAGTAGAGGAGGAAGCAGAAAAAATAATTGGATTTCGTGTCGGCATATGGAAGATAGCCGATAAGTAAAGTAGTAGGAAAGAAATACCTTTCTTGGAACCTCACTGTGCTAAGGGAAAGACGGGTGTTGTTCTATTTTCCTGTGGTTGTTCTGCTGCTTGAGCTGCTGAGTTACTGCTAGTGATAAGATTATACTCGCCAGGATTCTCGAGGTCAGGTAGCACATAGACATTGCTGTCCCCATAGACCCAGGTTTCCTGTACTTCGTACCTGTCGACCCCCTCAGCTGGAACCCAGACATCTATAGTATACCATTCATATTGCGTACCGACTTCACATGTCGATCCGGGTTGAGCGATGCAGGTTCTCTGATCTGTTTCAACATTGGGATAGATCATCGCAGAAAGATTAGTTAGGTCATGAAGAGTCATATGAGTAGTCCTAGCATACGTATTTGTCACTCCCATAGATAGGCTAACCAACGCCGTAGCTGCTATCATACAAGCTACCGCTATCTTGATCATTAATGTGTGTAGTTTCCGCTTGCTTTTATGTTTAACTGTGATCCTTTCATATGGATAGGAGACCCACATTGATGGAATAAAGGGAAACGGTCAGCAAGAAAGCAGGTAGCGAATTGTCTGATAGATTGTATATGTATAAGGCAGGAGGCCTACGCCTGGCATAACAAAAACATTGATTGCTGCTGGTTTTCCAGGAGGAAATACCCACAACCCTGCTTCCACTAAATTTAAACATGTAAATATATATGCCAGGGGTTCAAAAACATCGCTGGTGATGATCTAAATGCTAAAAGCAATCACTTCAAACTATTCAACATTTTGTCGACAGACAATGTATTGAGTATATCCGACTGCTTTGCCCAACCTCTTCTGGCTTGGCCTATACCAAATATCAAGAACGAAAAATGTGCATAATGATGGGCGTCTGAGTCAATAACGAGTTTAACACCGTTTTGAACTGCCTTTCGAATATGAACGTCCCTTAAATCAAGTCGGTTATAATGAGCGTCAACTTCTAAAACAGTATTTGTATCCTTTGCTACATTAATCAATTTCTCTACGTCTACTGGATATCCATCTCTTTTATTAATGACCCTACCAGTCGGATGAAATATGATATCTACATTTGGATTCTGAGATGCTTTTATTAATCTGTCAGTTTGAACTTCAACTGGTTGAGCGAAATTAGAATGTATTGCGGCTCCTACTACATCCAGTTTGTCAAGAACATTATCTGAGATGTCAAGCGACCCATCCTTCATTATGTTAACTTCGGCTCCAGATAGGATTCTAAAGCTATTAACACCTCCAGTCCCAACATGGTCTTTAAAATAATCCTTTAGCTTATCATTTATTTCGGAAATCCTATTTGCCTGATGCAATAAACGCTTCTCATCAAGACCATGAGCAAAAGCTAAACCTTTTGTATGATCCGTTATTACTATATATTCAAGTCCAAATTTTTCCTTTGCCGCTAATGCAATATCCTGTATAGACATAAAGCCGTCAGTCTCGTTGCTGTGCACTTGCAAGTCACCTCTCAAACTATCGTAATCTATAAGGTCTGGCAGCTGCTTCTCATTCTCTCTTGCTCTTTCCTTTCTTGCAAGCTCAACCTCTCCTAAATCTTCCCGCATCTCAGGAGGAATCCACTCCAAACCCAACATTTCGTAAACCTCTTCTTCTTTTGAACCTGCAACCATCTTGTTATTTTTATTATCATATACGCCCCATTCATTGAGACGTAGACCCTTTGAAATAGCGATTTTCCTCAGAGCTACATCATGTTCTTTACTTCCCGTAAAATATTGCATTGCTGAACCGAAACTTTCAGGTGGGACGACTAGCAGGTCTGCATCCATTCCGTTATTTAGTCTCACAAATGTCTTACTAGGTCCTTTACCAATTATTTCCTCAACTTCAGGCATAGAAGCAAAATAATCCATAACAATCTCTGGTGTGTCAGATAATACCAGATAATCGATGTCGCCCACTGTTTCTTTCATTCTTCTAAACGAACCAACGACTATAGCTTTCTTTACGTCCTTTAGGTTTGATAGTCCCTCTTCTATTCGCTTTACGAGAGGATAGATTTCGCCTAAAAGGTATCTTCCCCTATTCTTGTTCAGAGATCGAACCTTTCGTAAAATTGACTCTTCTTTTTTATATGAAAAGCCTGGAACTTGACGGATTCTTCCATCCGCCGCTGCATTTTCAAGTTCTGATAGGTTCTTGATCCCAAGTCTGTCATAAAGAGACTTCACCGTTTTTGATCCGATGCCTATCCCTTCTAATTGATAAAATCCTTCTACATCTATCGGTGTTTTTTTCTTGAGTTCTTCGAGATGTTCAATTCTTCCAGCTTTTATATACTCCTCTATTTTTAAAGCGATTGCTTTTCCTACTGATGGTATTTCAGTTAAACCTCTCAATCCTGCCTTGTCATATATTTCCTGCACATTTGAAGAAAGGTTTTCAATGACATCGGCTGTACGCCTATATGCTCTAATTTTATAAACCACATTTTTTTTATCGTCACTATTGTCCTGTGTTTCCTCCAATTCGGTAAGATACGCGATTAGACGTAATGCCCTTGAAAGCGCTGTATTACTAATCATTTTATTCTGTACACACTGCTGTGTAGACTACTATAGGCAGGCTGTAGATTAGAGCTGCCAGCGTGCGGTTTCGGTCCAGTTTTGCCAAACCACTTCCTAAGCTGAGCTTTGGGTTCGGAGCTATATCAGGACCGGTACGCGAGGAATGCCACCCCATATTAGTCCTCAGCTTTCATTTTACTTGGCTTGGCTAGCTACAACTAAGTTCCATTTTGTGCTTATGAGAAAGTTAAAGTTTGCCCGAAAAAAGTAGAAGGCCATAATGCAGTTGAAAATCGATTCATACGATGACTCTTTATCAGCTGAGAATGGTATTCTAAGAAGGTATGAGTAGCGCTCTGTCATGACCTTCTGCTAGTAGTTGGTTCAGAATATATCTCTCAGATTCTGAATTCACTACAAAGATGTAGAATATTATCTTTCCATATCTGTAAAACAAGAGCTACTCACGTACGACAAGTATGGGTCTTTTAATTGTGTCCATCACTTTTCTTGTAGTACTTCCATGCGCCATTACCAGAGAAGTGATCTTGCTGCTCGCCATTACTATCAAGTCAGAATTTATCTCGTCAGCCAGTTTAACTATTTCATCTACTGGTTTTCCTGTTTGTATTCTATAAGATACCTGGCTAGTGACACCTGCTTTCTTGCATAGACTTATTTTCTCTTCTATTAATTGTTTTATTTCACCTTCCATCGTAACTTCCAGATCACGACTTCGCTTTTCTTCGCCGCCTTCTTCTTTTGCAGTTGCTGTCACGGTAGAGGATTCCTTACTATCAAGGCGTTCTAATATATTTAGGATAACAATTTCAGCACCAGATATCTTTGATTGATAGATAGCATGGGCCAATGCATTGTCTGACATTGCTGAACCATCGTGTGGTACTAGTATCCTGGAGTACTTGGGAATGGCCTCGATTAGCGAAGCTTTTTCTGTTGCTTGTGATTCAGAGAG
>CAYTQD010000002.1:0-67385 GCA_964439995.1 uncultured Nitrososphaeraceae archaeon | reverse complement strand
TATACAAATACTACCGTTTTCTCATAATAGCTAGTGGGTTTTTTCTGGTTATAAAATTCCCTTAAGCCTATTTTATTATGATTACCTTTCAAGTCCACAGGTATAGGTGGCTGTGCTATATATTGTCTGCTCAAGTGCTTACTGGTTGCCTTTATCCCGAGTTCGTGTTGCTGGTGGTTTCTTTTATAGTTTATGTCAGCTTTTCGTATGTCTCCAATCCTTCTGGCAGCGACTTCTTGTATGACGGATTTACATATGTCCTCAAATTTTTCCAGGTGTCTCTCGACAAACCTATCGCTTCCTTCGATCTCGACTATGCCTTCCTTCATATTAATTTTAAACCTGGCTTCGGGTAGATTCACCCCTTTATCCTCTTTTCAGACTCTAATTAACTTGTCGGTACAATACCGTAATTGAGTTATTGACTGTTATTAGCATTTCCGGGTATGTGGAAAGGTTGTTTCGATATCGACACGGGCATTTGCAAATTCACAGAGGCGATTGAAGGTTAAATTTAATAATCTACAGAATGTTTCTATGACATGGAAGAGCATGCTCTTCAATCAGCCTTAAATTTTTCTAATAAGGTTGTTCTAATTACAGGTAGCGGTACAGGCATCGGTCAGTCAATAGCAAAGAAATTTGCTGAAAATGGTGCGAATATTATTATCATGGGGAGAAGAAAGGAGCCACTCGACCAGACCAAAAAGGTGTTGTCCAAGATTGTATCAGAGAATGGCACACATGCTAAGATCGTCTCTTTTCCAGGTATCGATGTAGCTGATGAAACTGGAATAGATGACATGATAAAACGAATCGAGGGAGAATTCGGTAAGATAGATATTGTAGTAAATAATGCTGGAGTGTCGGGCCCAGTTAAAGCATTTACGAACGCTAATTTCACTGAATTTAGAGATTGCGTAGCTATACATCTAACTGGTTCCTTTTGGACCACCCGCCAGTGTCTACGACTGATGGAACACGGTGCAAAGATAATCACAATTTCTACCTTCTTTAGCGAAGAAAATCGTTACGAGCAAAGACCTTATAGGTTTCGGACACCTTACACGGCAGCTCAGGGTGCAAAAAATAGAATTGCAGAAGCCTTGGCATGGGAACTCGCAGATACTGGGGTCAGGTCAATTGCGAGTAATCCGGGACCGGTTCATTCAGACAGAATATACAAGACAGTATATCCCAAGGCGGCTGCTGAATTCCTAAGAATAGGTGGGTACGCCGGGCTCTCTCCCTCACAAATCGACTATGCTTGTACCAAGCTTCTTCCTTTACTTGGACAAGATGATGCGGTAATTTTCGCAGCCCTAAGAGAAATTGCGCAGGAGATAAAGCAATCTTGCCCTAATACTTCAGTAGACATTGATCTCCTTCTTAAATCGATATCTGGATTGTTAAGCAAACTCCAAGAAATCGCAGAGAAAATTCAAAACAACACCAGAAAAATGATTGTGGATAACGAATTCCTTTCGCAGGAAGACGTTGCAGACATGACATTGAACTTGTGTGATGATAAGATAAGCAAGATTGTCAACGGGAGAACCATGCCTAGTGACCGTGTCTTCTATCCGGTCAGACCCATAGTCAGGACATCGCTAGATCGCACCTCTTTAGATTTTCATGTAGCGGGAAAAGTTGTCATAATCATAGCTAATCCATCAGCTGGGCAGGAATTAGAACGAATTAGTACCATAGCTAGAGTACTACAGCAGGAAGGGGTAAAGGATCTGACTCTCTTTCTTCAACAAAAGCACGCGTTGGGTGACCAGGATATCTCTTGTCTAGAGTTTGACCTGTCTAATGAAGAACAGATGAAGATTCATCTTCATGAGGTAAGAAAAAGATTTGGAGTTATCGACGCAGTCATTTATCTGACAGGAAGCTATGACTATAGTCGATCTATTCTTTCTTTTTCTAGAAAGGAATGGGACTCCCTGGTCGACAAATTCATCAATGTACCTGCATTGGTCACGAAGGAGTCGGTAAATGTAATGTGTCCCGATGCGGCTATCGATCCGGCCAAGTACAGGAATTCAAACGGAAAGATTATTCTGATAGGTCCAGATAGCCCATCGGGAACGAAGATATCTGGCGTTGTCCGAGCTCGATCGGAAATTTTTAGGGGTGCGCTGAGGCCATATACAGCTACAGTTAACCAAGAACTCTTTGACGTATTGGGTTCAAATATTAGGTTGTTGTTAGTACTACCTGGGACTATAGATGGATCTGGATCTGACGATCAATTGCTTTCCCTCTCTGTCGCGCGGATACTTGCTAATCAGCTAGGAAACACGAACGATTCGATATTTTATGTCGATGAAGTGAGAAAATAACTCAGCCAACCAAAGAGTCTGAATTCCTAATACCTACGATTTCATGATGCAAAAGATGAACTAATAATAAGAACGTTAAGATCAGCCTGATGCTTCGCCAGCAACGCTTTCCTTAGATGTAACGTCAACAATTTCTGCGGTGGCAAATCTATTCCCTATTTGTGTTATCCTGATCTTAGCATTCTGGCCGACTTTGCCATCCTTTACGAAAATCACAAAACCCTGTATTCTAGCAATTCCTTCGCCCTTTCTACTTATCTCAGTGATTTGCACGTCATATTCTTTTCCTGGTTCCACAGGTTTAGGGCCCAAATTTCCATTTCTTCTGAATCCTCCGTCACTCATTTTTTCTACCTCGTCCCAAAAACGACATATAACAAAACCCCATATAAACTGTCAAAAATATATCATTGCGAATTAGAAGCAAGGTTGAATTTGTTTGTCAAGTGCCTAACCTGATTCTGCAATCGCAGATTCGACGTAGACATTCGATAGCAGACAATGAGGCCAGATAGCTAGTTTTAGGATTTTGTGGACTAGGAACATTCCTGACGACTGTCAAAATTTCTCCAAACTTACCCCTCGCAATAATTTTGTGTTCGTTTCTATCAGTTTTAGGGTCCGCTATTACTCTCACTCTGGTCTTTTCAGTTCCGAGTCCCACCAAGCTAAGTAACACGGCAACATTAATGTTAGTAGGGAACATCTTGATAGCTCCTGAAGCGTTTCCGTCATAAAGCACTCTTCTTCTCTTTATCGCCTCTGGATTGGTGCTAGTTAAATCAAAAAATGGGGCACCTGCCAAAGATTTAGGGTTTTTCGTAGTCGTGAGGCTAACATAGGTGAGAAGGTCCCTTACACTACTTAAGGCATCTATTCCCGCGATTGCACCTGTTGGAAAGTAGATGCGGCCGTCATGTTTCATGACAGTATCGTACAGTTCGTCTAACAAACTAGCATTAGACAATGCACCCGTACTCATTATCATGAGGGCCTTATTTGATGAAACGATTTTATTAGCAAATGCTTTAACCGCAACCTGGGACGCGGCTTCAACTATAATATCTGCCTCCTTAAATTCAGATGAGGATTCGAGTTCTGAAAATTCTGAAAAGATGGAAGGGTGATTTTTGATAAGTTTATCTCTTAAGGCTACCGCGGACTTAGGTATTGAATCGAATATGAAAACTAATCTGGCGTTCTTAACATGAGATCTATCGACGGCTATCGCCAGCTCACTCCCTATCGTCCCGCATCCTATCAATCCAATCCTTTTGGACACTTGTAGTCAATAGCCTTCGACCTATAAAAAGCACTAATCTAACCTAAATTAGTGAAACAATAGTGAAGAAAGCCTTTAAAGGGCTTTTTAAGGTGAGAATGAATCCTACCGTCTACGCTCGTACTTCTGTTGGCCCGGCGATCTCCTTTTTTCAAACCGCTTGACAAAGTTATTTCTGTTCCGTATCCTAGCGATTGGATTGACCCTTTTCCTACCTTCAATTTTTGGGGTTTGACCTCGAACCTTTCCAGCCTTCGTGAGTGAGCCATGTGTTGGCATAATAGAAATTATCTCTGTTAGGGCCAATATATATGTGATCCCTAATCTGATAGACTGGCAAAACTTGCTGCAAAGTACGTCCACAAGGCAAGCTTGACCTCGATTATCCAACTTTAAATGTCCTGTGTCATGTGAAATTAATGTGGCGCTAAACTCTGTACGGGATATTGGAGAAAGAATCACTCATCTAAAGAAAGAAAAAAAAGCGGTTATTCTGGCACATAACTATCAAGTGCCAGAAGTTCAAGATATAGCTGACTTCGTAGGCGACTCACTAGCTCTCTCTCACGCTGCTGCTAGAACCACTGCTGACACGATAATTTTCTGCGGAGTCCATTTTATGGCTGAGACAGCCGCTATTATTTGTCCAGAAAAGCAAGTCTTAATTCCTGACCCCGAAGCTGGCTGCTCGCTTGCATCAAGCATTAATGCGGCTGAACTTAAAGCCTGGATGGCGGACCATCCAAACGCTGTTGTAGTTAGTTACGTTAACTCTACCGCTGAAATAAAGTCTCTATCAGATTATTGTTGCACCTCCTCTAATGCAGTTCAGATTGTAAATAGCATACCGGCTAGTAAAGAAATACTCTTTTTACCAGATATGTTTCTAGGTTCTTATGTTGCAGAGATAACAAAGCGGAAGAACATGTATGTCTGGCCAGGAGAGTGCCATGTCCATGCTGGAATCCGAGCACAGGATATCAATGAGATGCTGGAAAGGTATGATTCGGCAGAGTTGCTAGTGCATCCAGAGTGCAGCTGTACATCATCCACTTTGTATAACATATCCACGGGTCAATTAATGAAAAAAGCCCACATCCTGTCTACTGAAGGTATGACTAAGCATGCAAGGACTTCAAATTCAAGGCAATTCTTGGTAGCAACCGAAACTGGAATCCTGCATAGAATGCAAAAGGAGAATATAGCTAAGGAATTTATTCCCATTAAGAAAGATGCTGTTTGCAAATATATGAAAAAGATAACGCTCGAAAAGGTGTACAGGTCGATTTGTAACGACGTCTACGAAGTGAAGGTTCCGGTTAGAGTTGCTGAGAAGGCAAGACTCTCAATCCAGAGAATGATGGAATTGACGTAGGTCGAACTATCACGAGATTCAATAATTATTTCAAGTATCTACTACGAATGATGGGACTACGACACAATCTCTAAGCTATAGTCAACTGCCGTAGTAGAATGTGTCAGGAAGCCCACAGAGATGAGATCAGGTTGGGCTTTTACATAGTCTGTAATATTTTTAGCAGTTATTCCGCCAGACAATTCTATCTCAATGTCATCGAAGGCATGTTCTCTTATTTTTTTTATTCCTATTTCTGCTTCAGAAGGGGTGAAGTTATCGAGCATAATCACATCGGCTCCAGCCTTCGCTGCACGCATTGCCTCCTCTGTGTTCTTCACTTCACATTCAATTCTTACGGCAGAGCCCAAGGTAGCCTTAGCCCTGCTGATGCTATTCTCTATTGAATCCGCGATCGCTAGATGGTTATTCTTTATCAACACCATATCATCTAACCTCATCCTATGAGCGTAGCCTCCTCCAATTATTATTGCCTTCTTGTCAAAAGATCGTAATCCCGGCGCAGTCTTTCTTGTGCCTGCAATTTTGACTTTAGAATCATGTCTTCCGACCAGGTTAACGAGTGTCCTAGTAAGCGTAGCTATTCCACTCATCCTCATGATCAAATTGAGCGCAGTTCTTTCTGCCTTAAGCACAGATCTCGCTTCACCATGAATATGCATAACAGTATCTCCACTCCTAACTGTAGAACCATCATTTACCGCCGTACTAGTGCTACACCTACACACATCGAAGACGATTTGGGCTTCTGGAAGGCCGCAACATATAGTTTCGTTTGAATCGTGGCATTGAATGGTCGCATTTACTATTTTATCTGAAGGGATAACACTACAACTAGTAATATCTCCTGCGCCTATATCTTCCTCTAGGAATCGGATTATCGAATTTCGCCTTTCAAGGTAGTCGGCAAGACTTCTCATCTTATGCAAACATATTATGAAACCTTCAGTGCATATTTGTGTGGAGTGTGAATCTCCAGCAGGGACGCCACCTTCGATCTACCCGAATCAAATATCAAGATAATACCGTACCAGTCCGGAGTCAATTCAGAAGACTTACAGATGGGACAGACCTTTCCTATAGATACAGCTTTACACTTTCTGCAGGCAACTTCTTTAGTCATTGCCTGACGCTTCCTCCTTTCTTCTCCTTGGCAGGAACCGGAGGCTGTGGCTGCCTAGCTCTCTTTATTTCCTGTTCGATCCACTCTAGGGCTCCCAAAAATGGTTGTCTGCAGGTTATACCTATCTTACCCATTGCTGCTCCCTTGCCTAGGCTCACCGCAGTTATTCGTGAACGAATTCTGGATCCTATTTTTAGAGATTTAGCTGTTTGATTTGCTACGATTATCCCTTGTCTGACGTCACTTCTAAGGTAATCATCAGTAATTTGCGAGAGGTGTAACAATGCATCAGTAGGTCCAATCCGGACGAATGCTCCAAAGTCAGTAATCTCTACTAATTCGCCCTCAACTATTTCCTGTAAGACCGGAAAGTAGGTTAAGGCTCTGAAACTTACCTTATGGTATGTGGCTCCATCACCAGCAATGAGCTTTCCTGTGTGATTGGCATAAGCATCTATGATCATTATCACATATCCTATTTCCTGACTAATCATTCTTTCATATTTTTCCTTCAATATGGCAATAGCAGTCTCCTTTAGAGATTCAGTAAGCTTGTTAGGCGGAATTCTGACGACGTCGGACATATGTATGATTGTAAACATCCCTATTCACAAATCTTGGTAGTAGTTCAATTTATGAACCTTTTGATAGTCCCATTTCTGTTTTTAGCAGATTTCGCAGTTTTGTAATTATCATCCTACAAAAAAAACTTATATCTACTGGCTCATAAGCTTTTTTCTGCATGAGATTAGCTCTGGACAAGGAAGAATGCAGTCTATGCAACAGTAAGGCGGTGGTATACGACGTGGACAATAGCGAGGTAGTATGCAGTGAATGTGGAATGGTATTGCATGATAATATCGAATATTTATCACCTGAATGTAGAACCTACTCTGGATTTGACATAGAAAACAAAAGTAGAATCGGGACTCCTACCTCACTCGCTTTTCACGACATGGGACTATCAACATTCATCTCTTACTCCAATGTAGATGCTAACGGAGCCACAATTAGTCCAGAACAACTAAGCAAAGTACACAGAATGAGAAGATGGAATAAAATTTCGAACAACAATAGGAGTTATCATAGAAATCTTAAGAACGCTTTTTCCATTCTCGGAACCATAAAAGGCAAGCTTTCTTTAAGTGACGCGTTAATAGAGAAGTCCGCTTATAACTACCGCAAGGCTCTCGACAAGCATATTATTAAGGGAAGGTCGATACGTGCAGTTGTCGTAGCATCAGTATACGCCGCATGTAGAGAATTACGCATACCTAGGACTCTAGATGAAATTGCCGAGGCAGCGAATACGGACTTGGTATTCGCAGGAAAGTGCTACCGACTTCTAGTACGTTATATGAAGCTTGATTTGCCGGTGATAGATTCCAACGCTTACCTTGCTAAGATAGCAAATAAAGCAGGAGTAAGTGCAACCACATACCGCTGCGGACTAGAAATGCTCAGCGTGATTAAGGAGAATCCGATTTCATTTGGCAAGGACCCTTACGCTCTTGCTGTTGCTGTGTTATACGCCGCATGTCTAAAACAAGGAGAAAAGGTTGGCCAAGCGCAGATAGCAGTCGCTGGGGATACGAGTATTGTGACCCTAAGGAAAAGGGTGCAGGATGTGAAACAATTTTTTTGTATCGCTCAGCGCATGAAGGATTTAAATAGGCTGTCAGACAATTTTTTATAGAGAAATGGTGACAGTCGATCAAGTTTTGTCCTCCTTACGAAAGGTTGTCGACCCCGAGTTGCACAAGGATGTTGTGTCGATGAATATGGTTAAAGATCTTGAGGTGACTGACGGCAAGGTCTCGTTTACGTTAGAGCTTACTACTCCAGCCTGTCCTTTTAATAGTGATATCGAACAGGACGTTCGCTCTGCGATAGCAAGTATAGGTGTCGAAAGACTTGATCTAAAAGTTACTGCCCGTGTGATGGAGGGCCGTGCCATATCCATGGATGAGTTAATTCCAGATGTTAAAAACATAATTGCAATAGCTAGCGGAAAGGGAGGGGTAGGCAAGACGACTATCGCTGTAAATCTAGCAATTTCATTGGCGAGGAGCGGAGCCAAAGTTGGCCTATTGGATGCCGACGTTTATGGGCCCACTGTACCGCTAATGTTAGGTGCTGAAGAAGCACCTCAGGTTGTTAATAACAAGATTCAGCCACCTCTAGTGGAGGGGATTAAAGTTATATCAATGGGTTTTTTTTACGAGCAATCCCAGCAGGCCGGGATTTACAGGGGCCCTATAGTCTCAGGAATAGTGAAACAGTTTTTGACAGATGTCGAGTGGGGATCCCTTGACTATTTGATAATAGATCTCCCTCCTGGAACTGGAGATGCTCCCTTAACAATGGCTCAAACCATACCTGTGACTGGAATCCTAGTAGTAACTACACCCCAAGATGTCGCAATGAATGTTGCTGCAAAAGCTTTAGGCATGTTTAGCAAATTAAATGTGCCTATCGTAGGGGTGATAGAGAATATGAGCTATCTTAAATGTCCTCATTGCAATGAGCAGGTAAACATTTTTGGTCGGGGGGGAGGCCAAAAAATAAGTGAGAAGTTTGATATCCCATTTCTTGGTGAGGTTCCATTGTTTCCTCAGATTATGGAAGGAAGTGATATGGGTAAGCCAGTCCTGATCTCTGATCCTGATTCTGTCCAAGCAAATGCGCTAAATAGAATATCAAAAATTACAGCAGGTAGAATTAGTATAATTGCATCTGGGTTATCAAGTCAGATGTCAACAGGCGAGCCATCGTCAGCTCCATCATCCATGTCAGCAGAGCAAGAAAATGGTCATATCTCTTGAGTTAAAAAGGTTACTTAAAGAACCGTTTGGCGAACTTATCCCAGATGGTATAGTAACAAAAAAAAAATCAAGAGTTATGTGAGATCTGCTCGATTAACCGCTACGGTGGGAGACGCCACAACTTCCAAATTACTCTCGATTGGAATAGTTCCAGATTTATCTATCATAGATGGAAAGGAGAGAAGAAGAAGAATAGACACAGTTAAATCTCTAACTTTAAACAAAGATCGACATATGTTCTACCATATGGTATGCTCGAATAAACCAGGCTCGGTTTCAAGATTCGCCTTAGAAACAGTTAGGGCTTCCCTGAAAAAGCCTTTTCCAGTTCGAATCTTTGTATACGGTGAGGAAGACATGCTTGCCCTTCCACTCCTTTCGATGGCACCCGATGGGTCAATTGTTATTTATGGTCAGCCTCTTAAGGGTATGGTTATAGTAAAAGTCAACGGAACTATTCGCCAGAAAGCGCAGGATCTAATATATGATATAAGGGAACTAAGTTAACACTGCTAGACCAATGGACATAATTGTCAGGGTTAATGTTTATAAGATTATTTTCGTTTTGGGTCTAGGTTGATCCATGACATTGACAATCACATTTTGAGATCGCAATATCAAACGAACAATCGTGGGTGCATTCATCTCTGTAGTCCTCGGGCCATATCCCTGGACATTCCATATGATTTCCTCGCTTACAAAAATAGGTTAAGCTCAAACCGTTAAAATTAAAGGGTCTTGCCATTTAATACTTTTGCCTACCAGCAATTAAACTTCATCCTATAGCGCTTAATTGCGCTCTCTTACGCGGTATTCTTTGACTCAGTACGCATATGTCTCGGCTCTTCCCAGAAACTCCTTATTCCTAGAATAACAAAGGCGACGCCAATTGCAAGAATTAGAATATCGGCCCAGAATAGCAAAGCCCATACAGCATTTACCGTTCCTGCGATGATAAACAATATTGCCAGAAAGATAAGGGCTATCCCTGTAATAGTCTCTCCATTTATTTTGCCCATAACATTATATCTTATACTAACTAGAATAATATAACAGTATTTCGCTGGCAAGATCTGTCAGCTTCCCATATATCCTTTAACCGTAACTTTGAGTTTGAAATTCGACAAGATGTCTTTACATCTGTTTCGAATAGTAACTTCTGTAACATTAGCAAGGGTGGATATGTCCATTTGCAACAGATTTATCCCTAGTAATAACGCGGATAGGTAAATATAGGCCGCGGCTAGACCATTTGGCGCTTTACCATCGGCTATAAGGTTGTTATTAGTCTTATGAGCTAGGTCAATTGCCAGCCTTTCAACTCTTGTATCGATTTTTGCAATGTTGGTAAGTTTAGAGATATATTGGTCAATCGCAAGAGTTACCGTCATAGGTCTAAACTGATCGATCAGTGAACTATTGAGTGTAGAGTGAGAGATGGGTTGGATGGCGTCGTTACCCACTGGCTCAGTCGATGTAAAAACACCCATTTCGATAACCATCATTCGATAGTACTTCGACGCAAGCTTCAATGTTGATCTGTCCTCCTCTATTATCCCTTCAGCATTAACAATCTCTTCTAGGGATCTAACTACAGAGCATCTCTTGCATGCTAAATATATTGAGGCCGCTGCTATACACATGATCGACTTTCCCTTTGCTTCATTAGTTGTTTCAAAATTCCGGTAGAGCATAGCGGCAGTTTCCATGACTGTTTTGGATAGCGACATTACAGAGCATATCTCTTTAATTCTGGAAAGAACATTAGACAGCCTTCTCTCTTTTGGAGACGCAACTCTTATGCGCGAATGCCACCTTCTCATACTATTCATCTGTTCCGCTATCTGGTGGTTAATTGATTTACCACTGTAATCCCTCGAGCCGACGCCGATTTCGGTTCGCAAGCCGTAATCATGTAGCGAAACACTCGTATATCCGCTAGCCCGCACAGTCTTAGATTTTTCTTCCAAATCAAAAGAGTGTAATTCAGGGCCATAATCTAAAGCCTGGTCCATAACTACATAACCGCAGTTCTGGCATATGTACTCACCCTTATTATGGTCATGAACAAGATGTGACTGGCATTCAGGGCATGTATTGTTATAGTCTAGCGCCATATGGACTCACTCACAGGATTCCCAAAAGCTTTCTAACACTTATAAAATGTCCAAGCTGACCACTGTCATTTGAACTAGCCTTGATGATGTTAGGCTAAATGAAAACATCACATAGAGCCTAATAATTGTGCAAAAACAACAGTAAAACTTTACTTCTGCCATATTCAAGTATGGCAGGAATACCATTGTATATATTCGGGTATGTCACAAGAAATTTATCATCATAGAAAATAAATCTAGATAATAAGACTGATGTTTTGCTATTGAACTATCCTCTAGACTCCCGTTATTTACAAATGTTGACTATCTGATTTAATACCCCATACAGTGTTCGGATATCATGACTAGAAAATTAGTCATATTATTATTCTGGATGCTTGGGTTTTGCATAGGTTTTGTAGGATATCTATCCTTACCTTTCTTGACGGTTTGGTTCTCAAATACGATGCCTAGTTTCTTCAATCAGTCTATGGTAGGAGCACTTATCGCAGGAATGGCAGGATCAGCCATCAGTACTTTTACGGTAATATGCTGGGCCAATAGGACAGCGTGAATCTAAGGAACCAATTATCCTAATCCGGCGGTTATGCAACTGAGCGGGAGAACTAACCTGTAGAAAATGATGCTAGATCAAAGCGCATCTTTGAGTCAAAATAATTTCTTGTTATGACAAGCCCACTCTCATCCGCCATCTGGCTAATTTCCTCCACTGAATATTTATAAGAATTTTCTGTGTGTATTCTTTCGTTCTGTTTCAGACTTATTGTTTGCCCTAAATCTCGCACATATATTTCCTGGTCGCGTTTTGATACAATATACATCTCTATTCTTTTCTTAATCCTATTATATGTAGCACAGTGAGAGAAATTCTTTAACTTAAACCTACCACCAAGATCGCGATTTATTCGTTCCAATAGATTTAAGTTAAATTCTGAAGTTTTGCCGGCTTTGTCATTATAAGCCGATTCCAATATGCGAAAATCCTTTTCGAGGTCGAAACTGATAAATAGACTATCTCTAGCATCTGAGCGCAGATTAGCTTTCATTGATTTAAGAAAAGATCTTGTCTTATCGGGTTCAAAGTTTCCAATGCTTGACCCAAGAAAAAACATTACCTTCTTCGGCGGCATACTAGTGCTTGAGTTCATCAAACTGCAGATCCTCTTTATGCCTTCCAGATATTCACATGAAACTCCAATAATATTTAAGTTGTTGAATTCCGATGAAAGCTTTCTCACACTGGATACAAGTGCGGAATGAGAGATATCTATTGGAAAATATGAAACAGCTATGTCCTGCGAGACAAATTGCTCTAGGATGATCCTAGTCTTGATGGAATTGCCGCTTCCGAATTCGACCATGCTTGCGTCAACACAATTAAGACTTGAAACAATATCCTTAGAAAACCGTCTTAATATCTCAACTTCGCTCCTGGATAGATAGTACTCGGGTTGGAGACATATCTGTTCGAAAAGATTTGATCCCCTTTTGTCATAAAGAAACTTTGGATCTATCCATTTCTCGCCAACGCTTTGGCTAAGATTATTCCTAATATGACAAGCAAACTCCTCATGATTGCTGCGGATGTTTACCCCTTTGTGATTGCGTTTCCTGTTCTTGTAGCCCTGTCCTTCATCTATTGAACAGTCAATTCTTTCTCTTAATAATGTCAATCCTCGTTTTTCCTCTAACCTCCATTAGGTTGCGAGCATGTCTATGAGATACCTACCGACCTTTACTGAATTTATATTTTGATTATTCTCGTTCATTCCGGTTCGGCGACTAGAAATGCAAACTGCAAACCCTTCATTTTTCTGGAGATCGGGTAGAAGTCCGTGGGATCCTCTGATCAGGCTAGTGTCTTGAGATATGGTTTTGGAATTACTATCTAAGTATAACTCCAACGGGTCGTATCCGGGTTTCCTGTGTATGTCAATTGTCCTCGCAAACTTAGGGGCCTTTTCGTTATCGTACCACCAATTATAGTTGAACCATTTATCTCTATTAGATATCGTAATGAAATCTCCGCTCCTCTCCATATGATCTACCTTGAGTTCTCTTTTCTCAACTGAGTTCAATACCCGCTCAACACCATCAATGTTTTCGAGTACTTTTCTTGTTTTGTCCTCGAAACCCTTTTTCACATAGATATGCGCTATCTGATGATCCACCATAGCGAATGCAGTGCTATATTCTAAATCTAGGTAATCCTTCCCGTTGATATTACGAATAGCAAGCAAACTCTCATCCCGAAGTTTCTGGTTCACGGGGACAGAACCTTTCACATCATTAAAAGGGTATTCAGAGAAAATTATGAATAGGGTTTCGTCTATTACTCCTAGATCTTTTACCTTCTGGACAATAGTCCCGACTAACTCATCAGCCTTTTTCAAGTCGCTTTGTGCTGCCTTACTGTCCTTGCCAAACCTTTGAGCAGAATAATCAACATGCGGTATATATGTAAACATAAAATGAGGTCGATGATATTCCAAAGTATATAACGCCGCTTTTACTATCCAGTCGCTCGACTCGTGAGAAGCTAAAGGACCCCAATAGTGGGCCAGATTAAATTCACCGAATTTGCTTTTGAGTTCTTCGTAGTAGCCGGGAGGCTTTGAATAGCACCACATTATCATCTCATCTGCCAGATGAATTGGTCTAGGTGTGACTACAAGATCTGCATTTGAATACATAGCGTGTTGACCGAAAAGGACAGCGCTTCTTGAATATGGTGTTTTTTTCTTTATCAAGTCCCACACCCTCTCTGCCTGGACTAGACTGTTTGCTTGCTCCCAAAAAGAGACCTCGCGCTTGTTCCTGTCATACAAGCCATTACAGATAATTCCGTGCTCGTTTGGATACTTTCCTGATAATATGCTGGCTTGAACAGTACAGGTAACTGCCGGGAAAACAGGTTCCATTCTACAATATTCGCCTGTCGCTGCAATTTTTGAAATGTTCGGCAGGAGATCTCCAGATTCAAGGTGTTTACTTTCTAGCCCTACTACATCAAGAAGTATTACATGCTTTACCAACGCCGCTCCTTTCCGACGCGCGCATCATTTATATGTATCACTTCGCGGCCAGGCTGTACTTGGCTTCTTTATTGCAACATGAACTAGTCAGCTACTCTATCATCGATCTGAAGAGAAGTGATCTAATTCTGCCTCTGTTGATGTTAGAGATCTAGTTCTAGACGCTTTAGGAATTCAAAGGCTTTAGTAGCTGCAAATAGAGGCGCATTCTGATATGGATATAGTTCAACCGTCACGAACCCCTTGTACCCGATGCTAGCAATTGCCTTGAGTACTGATTTGAAGTCAATAGTTCCATCCCCAGGGATCAAATGATTATGAACTCTATCCATAGCGATATCCGACAGATGAACATGTTCGATGAAATCTGATAACTTATGGACCGCTTTCGCTGGGTCCTCCCTTGAGCAATAAAAATGGGCTATGTCAAAATTTAGCCTAATATACTCGGATTCGACCTCTTTGATAAAGGATAGAAAGTCATCAGATGTTTCCAACAATAGGCCGGGCTCAGGTTCCACGAGTACCTTTATTCCATGGGCTTCTGCGAATCGTGATATCACATTCATCTCCTTTACGAAACGAGATCTTGACACATACTGACTTCTTCTCTTTTTGGGTCCTCCTGGTTCGGTTGATATGTTCCTACACCCCAATTTACTTGCAAGTACTATACAATTTTTTGTATGTTCAACACGCAGTTGCCTTAGCTTACTTGCATCTTCAACCCATGATGGACGATAGGTGTCCCAAACCGCATACATCGTAAAAGCGTTTAGATTGGAAATTCCCAAGTTGTTCCTCGAGAGCAAAGCTTTAATCTTTTTTACGTCCTGCTCACCAGGCGGGTATGCATGGGGAGTATCGCAGAGTATTTCGATAGCAGAATACCCTATTGAAGATATTAACCACATGCATTGCTCCAAAGAAAATTTCTTGAACGCATTACTACTAAATCCCAGTTTCATAATAATACATATATGTTATTGAACATCAGATCGTCCCCGCCATTATCAGGAGCGAATTTCAATTTCTCCACCGTAAATTCTTACTTAAATATGTTTTCTCCATGGATGGGCATCAGCAAGTCAGACGCAACTGCGCTGGTACATGTTACCTCCTGTTCCGCGATACTACCCCATAGTAATGCAAGCAGATGAAAAAAGTTTATACCGGTATAACGTAGTTTGCTAAGGATGCGAAAACAACATATGGAATGTACTGGTCTTTCCGTAAATTTTGCAGGGATGTGTTTGCGTAATCCAACTATTCTTGCTTCTGGTTTTCTGGGCATCTCGATGAGCCTATTCCGCAGGTTGCATCGATCAAATGCAGGGGCCATGGTTAGTAAGTCGATCAGCGCATCACCTATAGATGGATATAGAAATCCAACCATAGTTTCTTTGAACGACTCGAGTTATCTAAATGCGGTAGGTTTAGCAAATCCAGGGGCAGATGCCTTTGCAGAAGAAATCGGAGAGAACAATGATCTACCTATTATAGTAAGTCTAGTGGGATCATCAGATAAAGATTTCCCTTTGTTAGTAAAAAGATTTGATGAATTGAATATCACCGGTTACGAGATCAATCTTTCGTGTCCACATGTGGCGAAGATGGGCATGGAGGTAGGTGACGATCCAGAAATGGTTTATAAAATCGTCAAGGCGACTAAGTCGCATACAACTAGACCAGTCTTAGTAAAAGTGGGAATAGGAAATGCTGATGTACTTTCAATCGCTAGATCTGCCAAAGACGCCGGAGCGGATGGGATAACTGCAATCAATACACTCAGGGCGATGGCAATAGATATAGAAACTGGAGTGCCGATACTCAGTAATAAGATCGGTGGACTTTCAGGTAGGCCAATCAAACCTCTAGCAATAAGGTGTGTTTATGAAATTACTAAATATATTGGAGTCCCAGTCGTCGCTTGTGGTGGGATCTTCAATTGGGAGGATGCAGTAGAAGCGATACTAGCGGGAGCTTCAGCAGTACAGCTGGGAAGTGTTATAGCTAGAGAAGGATTATCTTGCTTTTACACGATCTGCCTGGGAATACAAACTTATCTGAAAAGGAAGAACGCAAAGAGTTTGATGGAAATTATAGGCCTTGCGCACAAATATTGATAAGCTTCGCATTGTTAAGATCGAAGAAATTGTAGAGGAGACACCCACGATACGAACACTGGCTTTTCGAGATAAGATGAGTTCGATAGCAGGTGCAGGGCAATTCTTGATGGTCTGGATCCCGAGGGCGGAGGAGTTACCTATGAGCGTGATGATATGGGATGACCAATCATATGGAGCGGTAACTGTACGTAAGAGGGGGTTCGGCTCAACCTCATTATATGACAAGAAAGTAGGTGAATGGCTGGGTGTGAGAGGGCCCTACGGGAACACATTTGTAATTCCGAGTGATACAAGGAAAGTAATGCTTGTGGGAGGTGGAACCGGACTTGTCCCGCTATTAAGATTAGTGGTCCATCTAAATAGTGCTAGAATCGATACGACTCTCATAATAGGAGCAAGAAATCGCTCAGATGTATTCTTCGAAAATCTGGCGATCAAATCTTTAGCAGATACTAACCACCAAGTGATAGTAACTACTGAGGATGGCAGCTACGGAATGAAAGGACAGAACACAGATGCTATGCAGAATCTAATCAGTACTCAGCGATTTGATGCCGTATACACATGTGGGCCCGAATGTATGATGAAAAAGGTTTATGATCTTGCTTCAGCAAGTTCTATACCCCTTCAAGCAAGCCTAGAACGGCATATGAAATGTGGAATAGGCATATGTGCTAGCTGTTGCATAGGAGATAGGCTTGTTTGCACTGATGGTCCTATATTTACAGGTGAGGATCTGTCTTCCTTATCAGAGTTTGGCCTGGAGTATAGGGACAAATCAGGTCGTAGATGCAGATATTCGTAGCCTACTCCAAAATATAATGGCCACTTGTAGATATGCTATTCAGATTATTAGTTGTGCGGTATACCAATATTAAGAATGCATCTTGTGCTTTGAAACTTTTCTTGCTTTGATGTAATCAACGAAATAGAATATATAGGATCTCTCACTTATTTTTAAAATCCAAGGAATATAGGACTCTTTTACGCTAGTTCTGTCTTCAACTCTGAACTTAGATTCTTCAAGGAATTTTCTGAATGAATGACTATCGAACCTGCGTTGGAACTTCGGATCATGATTAAAATCAAAAGGGTCTGTTATGATGGTGTAACCAGCAGGTTTCAAGAGAGAATGAATAGAAGCAAGTAGTTTTGATGCATCCACCAGATTTATCATATTGAATACTAGGACTAAATCGAATTTTCCGGAAGCAAAGGGAGCTGAAAGAGAATCCGCGACACAGAATTCTACATTTTCGTCCCCGTATTCAAACATTCTCCTTCTCGCTTCTTTTATAAAAGAAAACGACAAATCTATTCCAATAGTAAAGGCGAACTTTTTTGCAACTGTCAACGTGCTGTACCCTACTGAACAACCCATGTCAAGGGCTATCCCATCCATCTTTGGACTAACCCCATGAACCACTCTGTTGTATAATTCGTTCGGTTTTAACCGCCACCTTAAAGAGCTAAGAAGTCTATCTGTTGGCTCGTGGTTATAGTGTGTCCATCTATATGGTGCAAACCAAACACCATCTTCTTCGTAGCGGTCGTTTCCAAGATATGATCTATTTACATTCGTACTTGCTTCTTTTAAGAAGCGTCTCATCTTGTCTGTTTTTGTTTTCAATATCCATTTGCCATAACTTATAGTTCTACTTTGAACATACGCAGAAAGGTTTTTTACAGCAATAGCTACACCTTCTATTATAGGATATATGGTTTCACAATGTGAACATTGCAAAAATCCTTCAATACATTCGTTTTCATCAGCTAAATAAAGGGGAACCAATGAAAGCCGCACTCTTTTGTCTTCATGTTGAAGACAAAATAGATGGTTAGCAAATTGCCTTTTTATGGTAGTTCATCTCTATTGGGACAACTACTTGTAGAGACGTTATGTATGGCGAATGACAAGGCGTCTATTTTCCGAATGTGGCGTATATTTTTCGATAAGACATTTGTAAGTCGATGCTTTGTCCAAAAACTGATTTGACAGAGAGTAGATCTCTTGACAATCCAACGTCCTTTCTTTCCCTTATCATCTTTCTAAGCTTGTTTGCTTCAGCAAAATATTCAGAGATATACTTTTCAGTGTAAGGATTACAAGAAATAATTGAATTAATTAGACTAGGATCATCGCTTATAATTCCTTGCATCAAAAGAAGTTGGATTCTAAAAAAGGCTCCCGAGATGTTCTCCAAAAACATGATGTCTTTCTTGGATAAGATCTTAGCGAATATCATATTTACAAAATAAGTTAGTCCAAGAATTAACGCCATGTACCTATCATGCACTCGCGCACTAGGAAGTATTATAATCTCCGATCCTCTCATTAGAGACGACAGCACTTGCAATTCTAATTTCGCATCTCTGACGGGTATCAGAAGTATCCTTGTTCTGCTAAGTCTAGATGCACCTGGCCCAAACATAGGGTGCATGCAAAGGGGAAGAATATTTTTGGAATATTTCTTCAGCGTTAAGAAAGTTTTGGATTTGATTGAGGAGATCTCAGCTAGTACGGCTCCATGTTTCATACTTAAAGCACATTCCTTTACGATGGATGGTGTACTTGCAAGTGGCACACAGACCAGTACGACATCGGCTTCACTTACACAAACCTCCAGAGAATGACACAGGGTTACATATCTGGGGGGATTACGTAGTGCTTGCTTGTCGTACGCCGAAACCCTTGTACGTGATTTTTTAGAAAAGTATTCTAAGAACCATGAGCCCATTCTTCCCCCAGCTCCCACGATAGATACATGTTGGACCATTTCCATCAACGTGTAAACAAAACTGAGCGCATGAGTTCTAATCCCCGTTCTAATTGTTTTTTTGGCTTACAGGCCGAAATTCTGACAAACTGTCCGTAATTCTGTCCGAAACCGCTTCCCGGTGCAACAGCAACACCCAACTCTAGTAATCTCTCAACTAAAGTTACGTCATTTCGGATCGAACCGTTTAATCGAGGGAAAACATACATGGCTCCTTCAGGGTTCATAAAGTCTAGGGGCATATTACTTAGCTTTTCTGATATTAACTCTATTCTTTCCTTAGTTATTCGGACGTTCCCAGCTGGATCATAATCTATTGCGCTTAACGCTGCATGCTGCATTGGTTCGGCAACGCTGGTCAAAGCGGTTGCCTGAATTTTTGCCATTTCGTTAATTACCTCTTTGTTAGCAACGGCGTACCCAACCCTGAATCCTGTCATGGCGCACGATTTGGAAAATGACGAAACTACTACACTCCTTTCGTATTCGTAGTGCATCAAACTCGTGAAACTCCTAAACGCGTAGTCCGAATAAACCTCATCACTTATCAAATACAGGCCGTTGTCGTTAGCTAGGGAGACAATTCTTGCGAGATCTTTCTTTTTCAAAACCTTGCCTGTAGGATTATTCGGGTAATTCAGAATAATTACCTTAGTATGACCACCTATCAACTCCTCTAGCTGTCTTATAGCAGGAGTCCATTTTTCTTCCAGAGTAGTTCCTAGGATCTTCATCTTGCCGCCAGCAAAATCTACGAACTCGCGATAGGCGGGCCAGGACGGTTCGATGGAAATTACCTCCTCCCCTGGCTTTATTAGTGAAAGAAGGGCAGAAAATATGGCGAACCTTCCTCCCGAAGTTACGATAACTTCGTCATGTACAACTCTATGCCCAACTTTTTTCGCGATGGCCTGGCGTAGCTTTGGCAGGCCTCTAGCGTCGGTGTAATGATACTGCTTCTTGTCATATGCCTCAACTAGTGCTTTCTTGACGTTTCTAGGAGGCTGGTAATCCGGCTCTCCCACCTCCAAATGTATGACTTTTTTTCCCGAGCTCTCCATTTCCTTGGCTTTCATAAAAACACTAAGATGGGTTGGATTCGAACGAGTTTGTTCTTGTTTTTTTTGTCGCATTTGCTGTAGACGAATCGATTCCATTAATAGTATATTCAAAAGTCTTCCAGAGAAGGCAGGATCTATTCCCAGTGTATTAGAGAGCTCAGTAACAGAATCCCGGACCTCTTGTTCAACCCTTTCGTCCTCTATTTCGATCTCCAAGATGTCTTTAATGGATCCGATCTGTTCGGATAGTTCCATCCTTTTATGGACCTTTGCGATGATATCAAGCGTAACATCACGGATCTCGGCTCGTAGCTTGCCTAATTCTGCAAGAGATCTCGTTTTTTTGACCATTTCGCCAAGACTGGCCCTATAAACCCCGATCTGATGGCATGATCCGCAATGATAATAGATACGATGGATTCCACCACTGGCGGTGCTCTCGGTACCACACATGGGTCGTGCCTCCCGGGGACATTGAGATCCGTTTCCAGAAGGGTAGAAAGATCTATAGTCCTTTGTTTTCGGCTAATTGAAGATGCTGGCTTAAAACCGATTCGCATTTTTATAGGCATCCCGTTGGACAATCCACCTAAGATACCTCCTGCGTTATTTGTTCTTGTTACAATCTTATTGTCCTTGATCGTATACAAATCATTATTTTCTGAGCCTTTTTTTTCACTACCGGCAAAACCTGAACCAAATTCGATCGCTTTGACTGCAGGAATACTAAATACTGCTTTGCTGATATCTGCCTCCAATGACGAAAATATGGGCTCACCCAGACCTACCGGCATACCTGTACATACACATTCAATAACCCCTCCCAGTGAGTCTCCTTCTTTTTTGGTCTTCAGTATTGCTTCTTTCATCAGATCCGCGGCAGCTAGATCAGGACATCGAATCTCATTCTTATACCTTTTCTTTCTTGCATTTTCCAAATCGATATCTTTTGCCCTCACCTGTCCGATCTGGACAGTATAAGCAGTAACTTCTATGCCTAAACTCTGATAAAGCAATTTCTGTGCAACAGCTCCTGCCATGACAAATGTGGCAGTCAACCGACCGGAAAATCTTCCCCCTCCTCTATAATCTGCATATCCTGCGTACTTTACTTGCGCCGGGTAATCTGAATGACCCGGACGTGGTTTTGTTACTATTACTTCGTAAGGACGAGAATCAGAGTCTTTGTTCCATATGATCATACATATTGGAGCACCGGTAGTGAATCCTTGATAAACACCGGACAGAACTTCAACCTTGTCTTCTTCTTTCCTCTGCGTAGCAATTATCGTTCGTCCTGGTCGTCTGAGGTCGAGGTTGGGTTGAATATCTGCTTCACTGAGCTTTAGTCCTGCCGGGCATCCGTCAACAACTATCCCTACACATCTTCCATGACTCTCTCCAAAACTCATGCAAGTGAAACGCTCGCCGATTAGGCCCCCACTCATCTGCTAGTACACCAAGGTTTATTGTACTCTATATATGCGATGGCATGGAAATGGAAAATTTACGGCTATAACAACTTTCATGCTAGCGAAAGCCTATCCTTGCTCCAAGTCGTTTCAGGTCTAACAGGAAGTTTGGGTAAGAGACGTCAATAGATTCTGCCCCTTCAACCTCTGATCTCTCTGTTATTAAGGATGCGACTGTAAAAGCCATGAATAACCTATGATCACTAAAGGATTGAATTCTTGAATTCTGAAGAACCTGTGGAGCAGCTATCACCAATTTATCCTTCTCTTCAACAACTGCAGCCCCAAATTTCCTTAGTTGGGATGATATATTTGCTACCCTATTTGTCTCTTTCAAACGAGTGTGGGCGATTCCTGTTATCTTGACCGGGGACCTAGCTTTCAATGATAATATCGCAACAACTGGTAAGAGATCAGGAGTATCAGTAAGATCGAAACTGCCTCCTTCTATAATCTTGGAACCCTTTACACTTACCTCCTTCTCATTCTTATTGACATTTATTTCAGCCCCCATGTTCTCCAGAATTTCCAATATCTTTGAATCCGGCTGGGGCAGTGAGAAATTCAATCCTTTTACGGTGAGGCGACCGCCCGCTAGAACGCCGGCTGCAAGAAGCAACGCCGCGGAGGAGAAGTCTGAAGGGATGTTGAACAGTGTGGGCTTGTACTTTTTATTCTCAATGTAATACCTTAAGAAATCCTTTCTATAATCAATAGATACTCCGAATCTTTCCATAGTAGCTATTGTTGATTTAACGTAAGGTTTCGATACCTGCTTTCCTCTGACACGGATTGATACAGGGGAATCTGCATAACTCGTTGATATTAACAACGAAGATAGAAACTGACTTGAAATATTTCCGTCAATTGTAACAGTACCCCCTTGTATACCACCTCCCTTTATTAAAAGGGGAGCTAACCCGTTCATCCGAGAGGAAAAACACACAACGCCTAGCTGATCCAAAGCATCAATGATAGGCTGCATCGGCCTTTTGCGAAGACTTGCATCTCCAGTCAAGACCGAAAATCCCCTCTTGGCAAGTGCGGCCATTGAAGCGAAAATTCTCATTGTAGTTCCTGAATTCTCCGCATTAATGATGTTATCAGGCGTGTTCAAAGTGTGTTTTCCCGAAATTAACATTCTCGATGGCTGCTGGTTAATCTTTACCCCTAGCGCAGTTGAAGCTGACAATGTTGCGATAGTATCTCGAGATATCAATGGCATACTAATGATAGACTTTCCTTTAGCAAGTGAAGCTATGGCAATTGCTCTATGAGTATAGCTTTTGCTGGATGGACATCGTATTGTTCCATTGATTCTTGACCTACCTATTTGAATTCTAACCAACTACTACCTTAACTGTTGCCTTCTCATTATTAACTTTGGAAACGACGGTTTCGCCATCATATTTATAAAATATTTGTTTTAGGTCCTCTAGATGTTCTTTATACGTTACTACAGCTAGCGACGGACCATTTCCAGAAATACTGGCAGCCAATGCTCCCTTCCTAATGCTTGTCAAGAGAGGCTCGTATTTCCCAGAAAGAGCGGTAGCAGTAAGCAGGCCATTCAACTTCATGGCTCTCCAGTATTGTCTATTTTTAGCCAAGTTAAATGCGTCCATAAAGAGGTCAGATAAGGCATATAGATTATGAATATTTCCGCGTCTGTTATTAGCAGGAACAAATACCAGAACGTATAAGTCGTCTGGTGCTTCTTCCCTATGGATCAGGTCGAGTCTATAGTTATCTGTTACAACGAATCCTCCGAAGTAACAAGCGGCAGAATCATCATAAGCTCCAGTAATTGTAACTCCAGTAGCTAATGACGCACGAACTGCCGCATTCAAAATAATCCTGTCGTCTAAGTTGTTACAAACAAGTCCAGAGCAAGCCAGCGCAGTAGCAGTTGATACAGCACTAGAACTTTTCAGCCCCACTCCAAGGGGAATTGCTGAATCCACATTCACTAGTACTTGGTTACATCTTCTTACTTCTCTTGGAACGATTTTGTTTATTATATATTTGAGCAATCTGTTTCCTGCCCCGGGCTGAAATAGAATACCGCAGCCTTTTCGTAATTCTATATCAACTCTTACCTTTAAGGAGATGCCAAGGGCCGAACCATATCCAGTAGCAATTGCGTTAACTACTGAAATAGCCCCATGTACAGTCGATTGAACTTTGGTATTCACAATGGGCCACCTGCAGTACCTAGCAACACATTCCTCATAGCATCAACCGGAGCGGGCAAGCCAGTCCATATTTCGAATGACTTAGCTCCTTGATAAAGTAACATTTCATATCCATGGACCACATCAGCCCCTGCACGTTTTGCATTTTTTAGCAAGTCAGTGTTTACAGGTCTATATACAACGTCATAGACTATGGCGCCTTTTTTTATATCCTGCTGTTCCACCACACTACCATCATTATTCATTCCAACCGTCGTCGCATTCACAATCAGATTTGACGTTTTGGAATATTCTGTTCGTCTTTCCCATGGTACACTCTTGCAATTCAGGCTAAATGCAAGCGATTCTAATAAAGACCTAGCCTTTTCTTCAGAGCGATTAGCAATCCTGATTTCCAAGAGTCCTTCTTCATCAGCCAAAGCTGCTAGTACCGCCCTTGCAGCACCCCCAGCTCCGATGATAAGTACTTTCATACCTACAAAATCAACTTTGCGCAAATGCAAGGGATGAATGAACCCATAGATATCTGTGTTGTATGCTTTGAGAGCTCCTCCCACGTTGTGAACCGTATTTACAGCATTTGCTTTGAGGGCGCTAGTATCGAATTCATCCATATATCTCATGGCTTCAACTTTGTGAGGAACCGTGATATTGAAGCCAGAGGCGCTAATAGCACGCAGTGAGTCAATAGATTCCTGAAGCTCACCTCTTCTCACCCTAAACGCGATATACGAGCTATCTAGTCCTACTGCTTTGAACGCTGTATTTTGCATAGCTGGAGAGAGTGAATGTTGAATAGGGTCGCCTATAATATAATATGTCTTAGACGCTTTACTATTCATTTGGTTTAGGGTTACAAAAGACGTCGATTCTATCGAACAGCCGTCTCATCTGGGCAAGGTCCAATTGGCCTGGCGCGGTATGCCTGTTTACTGTCGCGTAAGTGAATGGAGCATTGCCTGCTATTGCACAGAGGATTCTAGATATGACACCAAACTCACCCATAGCAAAGGCAATTAACTTGAATCCTGTAATACCTTCATAAAGATCGAGTACTCGGAAAGCGTCTTGAGTGTCATTGGCTGTTGTTACTATTTTTGCATAATTACTATACATCCTCATTCCATTTAGCACATCCCGTAATCGAGTATTTGAAGGAGTGCATTTGAAATCATGCCAAGATATGAGAATAGGTGTTCGTTGACTCACCAAGAAATCTGCCAAGTTATCGTTTTCTTTGACAGTAGAATATTCGACGTCAAGAAGCATTGGACCAGCCAAACACAACCTTTTTAGAAAATCAATTCTTTCATTTTCGCTTCCCTCGAATCTGCCTGCTTCTCGTGTCGACCTTAATGTATATATTGCTCTAGCCTTTGTTGATTCTGCCATTCTTATCGCACGTTCAATATCTGATCTACTTAGATAGTCAAAACGAATCTCTATATAGTCTGCCCCGTAAGAAAAAGCGTTTCGAATTTGGCTTCTTAAAGCCTCAACATTTACCTCACCTATTGATCCACAAATTCTCATCAACAGATGTCCTTGCTTCAGGCCGTTTATAAAATACTCGAGTCAGTATTGCGACCTTGGTGATAAGGTTATCGGATATCGGGATGATGACGTAGGTACAACAACTAGGCCAGACAAGACTAAATTCAAGCACCTAGGTTTGAGTTTTTATATACGTAATGAGACGGGATTTTTTTCCACTTTGCAATTAATGCCTCAGGTCTTATGTGAACCTTCTCTTTTGCAAGCCTACATAAAGCTAATCTATTGTAGCGTTCCATTACTTCAATGCCGATATAGTGCCGACGAAAATGAAAGGCGACTTTAGTGGTTTGTCCACTTCCGTTAAATGGATCTAGTATAGTATCATTTTCATAAGAATATAACTTCATTAGACGATAAGGGATTTCTTCAGGGAACGGACATGGGTGATCAATATATCCGGGGGGAACCGGGGGTACATGCCATACAGAATTTGCTATTTCTTTCGTCCACTCCTCGTGAGTGGCAGGTAACATTTCACTTTTATTTGTCCTTCCGCTGGTTACGTCACCTTTCCTCAGCACCAGTACAAATTCGTGCATGATATTTGCTCTATAATATTTTGGATAAGGATTGATGACAAACGAGCCGTACCTATTAGTTCCACCAGTAACTTTGTGCCAGATAATTTCCTCATGTAGGTACCAGTTACCCATGGGTTGCACAATTTTTGACAGTAACATATGCGGCAACGGTAGAATGGTACCATTTACTACTTCGTTGCCGATTACAATACAACAATAGCCCCCTTTCTTAGTTGCTCTATATATGTGATTATTGAAAATTTCAGACATTTCTTCCAAATATGCTGCAGTGCCGATTTTGGTTTTCCCACGATAATATTGCCCTTTACCCAATACATGCAAATCATAATCTATGGCATTTCTGTACGGAGGTGAAGTTATAGTTAACTGGATAGAGTCGGCAGGAATACATAATAGAACCCTCTTGCAATTTCCAGTAATTATTTGGTCTACCTTATCAAGGCACACGATAATGAATTGATGTCTTATGAATATTCGGTATACTTTAAAATATTGAACTTTCAGATAAACAAAGATTATCTTTCCTCGTAGGTGGAGCCATTACTTTTCTAAAATGTACTCCTCAACCTCCATTCCAAAATGGCGGCCAGAGCGTTGGGAAATATGAGCCAAGATCTCATCACCAATGTTGAGATCCGTTACCGATACCAATGTTCCTTCCTTAGTAACTACTCGTATTGTTTCCGCGTTTTGGACGATAATACTGCCTTGTTCACCATCCAATTCAGCTTTTATCCAGCGTAAAGGGCGGGTTTCAATCTTTGATCGTCCTACAGTCACTTGCCGTGATGATCCTTCGATGTCAACTATCAGAACTTCGGCACCTGACTCGACTTCCGAAAGATACTTAGTCTTACTGTCGGGCAGAAGTGTATAGCAGTGAACTGCGCCTGCATTTACCCTGAATGGACGTGGTGATGTAAATGATGAGCCCACAGACTCGTTATGAATTAGAAAAAGGAAGTTTGCTCTACTACCAACAAGTATTCCTTCTCCTTTCTTGAGCATTGAGGCTGTGTCAATACAGACTCTTTCTCCTGCCCCCACATCCCTGATTTCTACCACTCTTGCTGCTTGAAGTGATACGCTGAAATCATCTAGAAGTAAATCTAGTTCGTTTAAATGATTTTCGTTCTCAGTGGTGAAAATCACTCCGTCGGTTCCTAGTTCTAATACGCCAAACATCGTTCTTACCTCATCAACACTACTTGCGGTAGTGTATATTTTTGTACCTGATTTGTGAAGTCTTGCAATAATATTCTCTAAGGGAATTATTTTCCAGTCTGTAGTTTCAATTATCACGAGATCTGGGCCGTAGGAAGATGCTCTAACGATTTCTTCTAAATCTTCATTGTTATATACCTTCTTTGCGAATCCGCATGATTTCTTCATAGATCTTAATCTTTGCAGCTCTTCAATGGTTTCGCATATGACGACATTGGCTTCATGTGAAGGGTAGATTGTCTTAAAGTCTTGAGATTTAACAAGCTTTGGGTCTAAATACAATTGCCTCACGTTCCGCTTTTTTAGGCTTGAGAGGAACGATTGGATGTCAGTGATCGATCTTGCAGGTTTGACGACTAGCGTTTTACCCTTGAGCACGTTGAAGCACCTCAAATGCGTCCTCATGGCTCACACCATCTATGACGACCCTATGCAAAGCCCGAACTATAGAAACTGGGCTATGATGCTGAAAAATATTCCGTCCGAAGGTCACACCTTTAGCACCTGCCTTCATCGCTGACTCACACATTTCTAAAATCTCATAATCGTTATTCACCTTTGGACCACCTGCTATCACCACCGGAACCGGACACGAACTTGTGACTTTCCTAAAGGAGTCAATATCACCAGTGTAAACCGCTTTCACGATATCTGCTCCAGCTTCACCGCCTATTCTTGCAGCGTGGGCCACTACTTCGACATCGTGTGGGTCCTTAATATTCTCGCCTCTTGGATACATCATTGCAACCAGTGGAACGCTCCACTCAGTGCATTCGTCTGAAACGAGTCCTAAATCATGTAACATGTCCGGTTCTTCTTTTGCTCCTACGTTCACATGAACAGATACGGCATCAGCCCCAAGTCTTATCGATTCCTCTACTCGCCCCATAAGGACCTTCTTATTAGGAGATAAAGCAAGTGAAGTACTAGCCGACATATGGGCTATCAAGCCAATCCCGATTGGTTTTGGCATGGCCTTTATGATACCCTTATTTACTAGAACACACGTTAGACCCGCAGGTTCACATTTATAGATCAAAGATTGAGGATTTTCTATTCCCTTAATTGGTCCATTACTAATCCCATGATCCATAGGTATACAGAGCATCTTCCCACCCTTCATTATTCGATTCAGTCGAATCTCCCTACCTATGACCATACATATCATCTCGGAAACCTATTTAAAAGTGATATGTTGAAGGCCATCTAACTGATTTTTTCACCTCCCCGCTTTTTAGGGTTATCCGGCTTCCTAGCGCCAGTCGCGCTTATGCTTATTCTATCGACTGTATATATAATATAAATTGGGGTGGAGTCAATATTCCTAGATGGGAGCAAGCAGGAACAGGTCCAGCACATCAGAAAAATCTGCGTCATCAGGAGAAGAAAAAAAGAAGGAACGGAGAGAAGAACGTACCAAGTCAGAAGATAGAGGAAGGCAAAAACAAAGTCTTGCCGTTTATGTGGAAGATTCTCTGGGTAGAAAAACTCTTCAAAATATGAGGTCGATTACGGCGCAAGCCTTCGCGAGGACCTCTGGTGTTAAAGTATCTGTAGCAAACGACTTTATACAATCATTAGAATCAAAAGGGGTGTTAACTAGAGTTGGCGGATACAGCGGCCATAGAGTCTACAAATTAATTAAACAAGAATAGCAGTCATCATTTGAAAGAGCTAGTTACGTTTGAGCTCTGAAAGTTGAGACTTAATCACGCCTTATAGCAAGCAAGTCTCCTTGTTCTAGCATTTCTAGCAGCTTTAGATTGTCTGTTATTAGCCCAACTGGATTCATAGGTGTAGATACGGTCTCATTGAGAAACACGCATATCGAACCATGAAAAGTCATGAACGCCAATTCACCCTTTTTAAAGTACGTTCTCTGCTTTTCGCGTCCAAGGTCTAACTCCGTTTCGATATATACAAATCTATCCTTAAACTTGTTTGCCCTTTTCTGGATTGGCAAGGAGTTTAGTAGTACTGAAGAGGTCAGTGGTGACAAATGACGCACTATTACGCCCTTCGCCACGCCTTTGCCCAAAATTTCAAGAATTACCTTAATTCTGGAAACCGAACTTGATGCGATCATGATTGCACTCCGGCGAATTATGAGAAATAATACTAAGATATAAATTAAAACGGCCTAAGTGTTATTTGTAAAATTCGCAACATTTAATTATATATTTATTACCTTTTGCAGTGTTCTTGGTAGTAAAATCTTCAAGTAGTACTAGTTCCCACAAGAAGTCCACACAATACAAACCAAAACCTGCCAAGAAAGCCACACAATACAAACCAAAACCTGCCAAGAAAGTCACCTTGAACAAGAGCAGAGCTGGTTTCAAAAAAGCATCCAGTAGCCCTGCTAAGATGGAAGAAGAAAAGACGCCTAGACTGCAGGACGAAGTTGTCACATACGACGAAATTGATTTCCGGGTCAGAGAAATAGTTCCTAGCGGTAAGCAAGTTTTAGTAGGACCCCCCTTTCTTACTAGATTTGAAAGAGCAAGGATAACAGGGGCAAGGTCGTTGCAGCTGTCCTTAGGTGCACCTGCATTGGTCGAAATCCTTGGTCAAGCTAAAGATTCTGTGACCCTGGCTTGTATGGAATTAGATGCCAAGGCTCTACCGATTTCAATTAGAAGAGTTTTACCAAATGGGGTGTATCAAAATATACCTGCTGATTGGTTAAAGTGATGTCTGAACATACATCCCAAAATGTAGGGTGTAACACTTAAATTTCCATCGACAGATAATTTTTTAGGGTTTAAAATTCCGACATTAGAAAAATTGTATAGTGGCTACAAAGCGAGACTATTGCTTGACGACGGTAGTTCTTTTTCAGGCATTGGGTTCGGATATCCTCGGGATACCGCGGGTGAAGTGGTCTTCAATACGGGCATGGTTGGATATATAGAAACGTTATCTGATCCGTCCTATAGGGGCCAGATCATCTGTATGACCTATCCGTTAATTGGAAATTACGGGGTTCCTAGCAAGAAAATACAGGATTCCCATGGTCTTCCAAAATACTTTGAATCTGACAAGATCCAAGCCAAAGGCATGTTGATTAATAATTTGTCAAGTGTAGCTAGTCACTGGGCCTGCATCAAAACATTGGACCAGTGGTTATATGAGGAGAGAATTCCTGGAATGTATGGAATTGACACAAGAGAACTTACGAAGAAATTGAGAGTCAGAGGAGTGATGATGGGGGCCTTGTCTGTCTCTAAGAATCGTATAACAGACGAATCAATACTACTACAACTTATTGATAACGAAAATTATGAGGGAAGAAATTTTATGGAAGAGGTCTCAGTGCCTGGTGCACGTCATTACAGGGCTGCAGTGGATCGTTGTATTGTGATTCTAGATACGGGTACCAAATATAGCATAATCCGGAACGTATTAAATGCCGGTTACAGCGCTGTAATACTTCCCTGGGATTCGACTTTCGAGCAGATCATGAAATATAGTCCTGCAGGTGTTGTGATAAGCAATGGTCCGGGGAATCCTACCTATTGCGTAGAGACAATCAAGACTGCAGCCAAGTTAATTGATACCTCTACTCCCACGCTGGGCATATGTCTTGGAAATCAGATACTAGCCCTGGCTGCCGGTGCAAACACCTTCAAATTGAAATTTGGACATAGGGCACAGAACAAACCGTGTAAAGACTTGAATAGTGGACAAACTTATATCACAACGCAGAACCACGGTTATGGAATTAATCCTGAGAGCTTAAAGGGGACCGGATTTAGAACTTGGTTTTCAAATATTGATGATACTTCAGTAGAAGGAATACAGCATGAGAAGAAGCCAATTCTTGCGGTTCAATTTCATCCTGAGGCTTCTCCAGGTCCGTATGACTGTGAATTTGTGTTTGATAAGTTTAGAGAATTAATTGAGATCAGCAGTGAGACTATAAAAAAACCTAGATCAAAGAACGGAGGAAAAATTGCCCAAACATGAATCCATAAAAAAGGTCCTCGTTATCGGGAGCGGCGCTATTAAAATCGGAGAAGCGGGCGAAAGTCACTAGAACTGACCGCCAATTCGACTACTCTGGTTCACAGTGCCTCAAAGCTCTGAGGGAGGATGACGTCAGAAGCGTATTAATAAACCCCAATATAGCCACAATCCAAACTGACAGCAGATTTGCTGATAGGGTGTACCTGCTACCAGTGAACCTATCATATGTACAAAAAGTCATAGAAAAAGAGAGACCGGATTCTATAATGCTAAGTTTTGGAGGACAGACCGCTCTCAACTGTGGAGTGTCCTTAGAGAGTCAAGGTATACTAGATAAATACGGAATAAAAGTTTTAGGTACACAAATCAACGGGATCAGAATTACAGAGGATAGGCGACTATTCAAGGATGCTATGCAGAGGAGTAGTGTTCCTGTCTTGCCCAGTTCTCCGGCGTATTCTACATCCGAGGCTAGGAAGACAGCTAAGGAAATAGGTTTTCCAGTCATGATTCGTGTCGCCTACACACTCGGCGGAAAAGGCAGCGGCTTAGCTCACAACGAGTACGAATTAGAGGAGATTGTACAGCGTGGATTGTCACTAAGTGTTGTACATCAGGTATTAATTGAAAAATATGTCGGAAACTGGAAGCAGATCGAATACGAGTTGATGCGTGACAGTCGTGGAAACAATGTGGTGATTTGTAATATGGAAAACGTGCTTGCGATGCAAGTCCATACGGGTGACAATATTGTAGTAACTCCGTCTCAAACTCTCAACAATACTGAGTATCAAATGCTTCGCTCTGCAGCCCAGAGGGCTACCGCGCATTGTGATATAGTTGGGGAATGCAATATTCAGTTCGGGTTAGAACCCTCTTCCGATCAATACTGTGCTATTGAAATCAACGCTAGACTGTCCAGATCTTCTGCTTTGGCTAGTAAAGCTACTGGTTACCCGCTAGCATACATGGCAGCAAAGATTGGTCTTGGGTACTCACTTCCAGAGCTCGTTAATAGAATAACTAAAATAACCACTGCCTGCTTTGAACCCTCTCTTGATTATATTACTTTGAAGATGCCTCGTTGGGATTTTCAAAAATTTGAGAATGTTAAACGCAGGCTAGGCAGTACAATGAAATCGGTAGGGGAGGTAATGGCCATAGGAAGAAATTTTGAAGAGGTAATACAGAAAGCAATTCGAATGTGCGATATAGAAAGTAACGGACTTACATCTACTGACGAAATTAATGAAACATACTCCCCTGAGGATATAGAAAAAATCGAGCAATCTCTCCTTCAGCCAAATGACGGTATAATGTTTACAGTTTTTAGGGCGTTAAAGGCTGGAGTCACCGTTTCTAGAGTAAGCCAGCTATCCCATATTGACCCGTGGTTCTTATTTTGTATTAATCATATCATAAAAATAGAAAATCGTCTTCGCACCACAAGATTCGATGAATCGCTAATTATCGAGGCCAAAAAAAATGGTTTCTCCGATAAACAAATCGCCGAATGTATGAATATTGATGAGAACCAGGTGAGAAGCTTAAGAGACAAATTTGGAATAAGACCGGTGGTCAAACAGATAGACACGCTTGCTGCTGAGTGGCCCGCCAAGACTAACTACCTCTATATGACCTACAACGGTGATGGTGACGATATTGAATTCGAAAAGGAGGAGAAGAGCATAATTGTTGTAGGAGCTGGCCCATATAGGATCGGGAGCAGTGTAGAATTCGATTGGGCAACCGTCAACATGGTATGGAGTCTTAAAGAAAATGGGATCGACAATGTATCTGTAATTAATTGTAATCCAGAAACCGTTTCAACCGACTATGACATTTCAGACCGGCTCTATTTCGAAGAGTTAACCTTTGAACGAGTGCTCGATATATATGAAAGAGAGAAGGCTTATGGAATAGTTACATGTGTGGGGGGACAGACTGCAAATAATCTCACTCCCAAACTGGCTAGCACGAAAGTCAAAATAGTAGGGACCAGGAGCGAAGACGTTGATAGTGCCGAAGACCGTGCAAAATTTGGAAAACTTCTAGATACACTTAATATAAGACAGCCAGCTTGGAAAAGATTTTCTGATGTAAGAGAGGCAGAGAAATTCTCGGAAGGTGTAGGATACCCGGTTATGGTCAGGCCTTCGTATGTCCTCAGTGGAGCGGCAATGAAGGTGATTTGGGGAAAGGATCAATTAGAGCAGTACTTGAGAACTGCAACGAGTATCAGCCCTCAATACCCGATTGTGATAAGTAAATTCATCCAGGAAGCTGCTGAGGTGGAGGTAGATGCAGTATCAGGAAAGGATGGTGTCATTGTTGGATCGATTATTGAACACATAGACAATGCTGGAATTCACTCTGGTGACGCGATAATGTGTATCCCACCTTGGAAGCAGGACAGAAAAACCTTGGAGACTATTAAAGAATATTCAGCAAAAATAGGAACCGCCCTAAATATTCTAGGCCCATACAACATTCAATATCTGGTCAAAAATGAGGAAGTATTTGTTATCGAGGCCAATGTGAGAGCATCCAGATCTATGCCGTTTGTTTCAAAGTTTATTGAAGCAAACTTAATAGGCCTTTCCGCAAGAGCTATGTTGGGCAAAAGTCTTCCCGATTCCGCTAGGGATTTATGGCTTAAGACGACAGCCTTTGGAATAAAAGTCCCCCAGTTTTCTTTTATGCAGTTAGAGGGTGCGGACATTGTCCTCGGAGTAGAAATGCAATCTACTGGAGAGGTAGCCTGCTTTGGCAATAGTTTTTATGATGCCCTTTCTAAGGCCTATCTGGCAGCAGGCTATTCGCTTCCCCTATCAGGTTCTGCCCTAATCAGTATTGGAGGACAGAAAAATAAACTCAGAATTAGGCCTCTAATTTCACTTATTTCATCATTAGGGTTTAGTATTAGCGCAACTGAGCATACTGCTGAATTCCTAGAATCTAGCCTTGTTAAACCGGTAAAGAAAGTCTATAAGATAAGTGAGCCTGACAGAAAACCTAACATTACTGACCTGCTTTTTGAACGCAAAATTGACTTCATAATTAACATTCCCGCGACGTCTACAATGGAAAAATACGTAGGAATGCTTTATGATGAGTACTTGATAAGGAGAAAGGCAGTTGAATTGGGAGTTCCTGTTTTGACTACCATAGAAGGAGCATCCTCATTTCTAAAGACACTTGAGTGGCTCACCTCATCTCAACCTACCGTAGATTACTTGAAACCTTATAGAAGCTTGGCATGATATAGGCCTAATTCCTGGCACAATTGAATAGCAATCCCTCCAAAGATGAAGTATCGCCAACCACAGAACCGTCCAATGTAAGTAGCAGTATCTCTTCAACAGCACTGTTCTTGAAGACTCTCTCGATTATAGGTGGCATAGACATACGTATGTTATATCGAGATGGTGTGGGACTAGTATAAAAGGAGGGCATTATTATTATTTCTAGAAAACCGGCACAATAAGGAAAAACCGCTTCTTTTCGAACCTTCATGTATACCCACACTCTTTGTCCATTCGCAATGTTGTTAGGCTTTAGAAGAATGGGATGAATATGGCCCATTACGATCCTTTTGACATGAGACCTTGTCATGGACGGCATAGTGTGTCCGTGCATTAAGAGGACATCTCTTAATATGATCCCACCAGAAGAAACAAGATTAACGTTCTTCGGTACTACGTAATTAATGAAACTGTCATGATTCCCTGGTATAAGATATACATCTGAATACTTTGAAATAGAGCTTAAAACCTTAGGTATATTATCTCTTTCAAATTGTGTTATATGCGAAATGCTCGATTTGAGATCTCCGAGTAATATTACTCCATCAGCGTTCGTTGAACTAACTAATTTAAGGAAATATTTGGAAATATCTTCACTAATGACTTTACTACTTAGGGAAATCCCTGTCATGACACCGTAGGTTTCAGAGCCTATATGAAGATCACTCGCCACGATAAATCTTCTATTCTGTTTATTTGATTTACTATCTACCAGTAACACAGGATCTGGGTATAGTGGACGAACCTCTAACATATCGGGGAATTCAAAATAAGGTCACATTCTAGAGGGCTAACGATAACAGGTGCGAGATTAGCGGTTTAAGAGCATTGCGTTAATACAACCATCTTGTCCAGGCCTAGAGATTACTCTCGCAGTACCAGAGGATGTCTCCACGATGGCTCCCTTGCTAATTACTCCTCTTCTTTCGTAGTCCTTATTGGCAGGATTCTTAACGACCTGCAATATCTTAGAGTTTGTCGTCGTCTTCGATACGGGGTCGGCAATATTAACGGAGTCACCATATTTCAGGGCTGTCTTTTTATTGTTACCTCTTACGCGTCTCTTTGTTATGGATTTATTGCCTAATACAGCTTCATTAGGATATCTATCGACTTCAAACTTCCGTCTCCCTCTCAGAGCTACTTTACGACCACCAGTATATTTTCGCTTGGATAAGTTTTCTATAGATTTACGCATGTAAATCTAATGACCTCATCATTATTATTAATGCTTCTATTATAATTATAGCTAATTATTATTATCCAAAAGCTTGCCCTTTAAATTGTCGACATCATCTATACCGAAATAATCTTCGAATTTTTTACTTGTCTTGAAGATTTTTAGTCTCCCCATCTTCTCGTATTGGATGAATCCGAGACGTTCGAGTTCCTTTAGATGAGAATAAACTTGACTTCCCCTAATATGAGCTAGCCTTTTTGATAGAACGGGTTGTTCATAGGTTACGTACGACAACGTCTTGAGGGCACCACCAGAAACCATGGGCCGATTTGCAAACCTTCTAATGATAGGGGTATATTGAGGTTTCAATTGAAATACAAAAGTCTTATCCTCCAACTGGTTAATTTCTAAAGCCCTAAAAATGGTGTTTGTTTTTTCCATAAGGTCATGAATTATCTTTAGTGTCTTTTTAGAATTTGTTCCACTTGCTCTAACTAGTTCATCTAGCGTAAGTGGTCTTCCAGCTGAATAAAGGGCAGCCTCTATTCTTGCTCGTATTTCATCGTGAGAGAAATATGTGGTCACGTAGAAACCCCGCTAGATCGAACTACGTACTTTTAAGGATCAATCTTATGTCGTCGACTTCTTCTTTCTGTTATATATCAAGCGTATTGCTATTGCACAAATAGAGAACTGCCATGAATGTTCTAACTATTTCTATAGGCTGTAAACCATCGATTAAATTCCTAAATAATTCCGACCCTTGATTCTTAAGTGAATACAAAATTCGATCCTGATATTGTTTCAATATTTCCTCAAGCTTCACTAGGTATTGATCAAAATCGAATCCTGGATGAGATACCAAATCGATCTGTCCCTCTTTCTGTTTCGGATTTGCTAGTTCAGAGATTATATTTTCCAAAGCAAGTAACAATTCTGTCAAAGATACTGGATAAGGTGATCCGATCCTAAAAGGCACTTCAATTGGCTTAAGCTCAGGTATTGACCGATATACTTTTGGGTATTCCAGACCTTTGCGCTGCATAGCTATCCTTTCAAGATCAAATATACTCTCAACTTTTATTCTATGAATCATTGCTGATGAAAGGGCCGCTATTCCACATACCCTCAAGTCTTTATCATTAGCCTTGCTAATAACTTCTAGAAGCATTTCTAAAAGGGTTGTAATATCAACATTCCATATATCCTTCCTCCTGACAAAAGTCGGGTTAAATAGTAAATTTAGCGGTGGTTTGGCTATAATTTTTTTTGGATCATTATCCATCGTTGCTGCTCCCGACAACAACTCAGGTTACTTACGGCCTTCTTAATATAGTAGAGTAGTGATGAATTTTAGACTAGTAACTTAAACTTGAATCGTGTATGCACCCAATTCTATCATATTCCTAGGTTACAGCTTAGAGCTTTTACCATATTGGTCTAACCTTGCAGTTTTGATCTTAAACAGTGGATTAATTTAAATACAGTAACACAACAACTTAGCTAAGGTTGCAGCAGCAGAATAAGTTTCGTGTGGAAAGGAAATTTGTTTTATTTCTTATTCATACACCGTATGGCTTGACATTCTTCGATAAAGTATCTAAAACTAGAATTGCTCGAATCTACTCCGAGTTCAGCACGTTTCTTATGCCACTGATAACAGCGTTGGCAATTGTACTTTTCTTCATCGCCCTAACTAGTTTGCTCTCTAGCTCTGAGGCAAGAGAAGGAGTCCGTGATATCGGCCCACAGGCAAATTTATTGATCCCAGGCCTAAATCCATTGCTTCCTGTAGGCTATGGCTTGGTAGCTCTTGTGGTTACGATAACTATCCACGAAGCTGGACACGGAATAGTGGCTAGAGTTCATAACGCTAAGGTGGACTCCACAGGCTTAGTATTTTTTTTGATAATTCCGATTGGAGCATTTGTAAATATTCAGAGAGAAGAATTAGAAAAGACTTCTCTCAAGAGCAAAATTTCAATCTTAACTGCTGGCCCACTCAACAACATGATATTAGCCGCGGCATCATTAATTGCTCTTTACCTCGTTGTGTCTACTCTCAGTCCGTTACCTGAATTTGACGAAAGCCCCAGCGCAAAGATCGTATATGTTGAACCTGGGTCCCTCGCTGAACAGCTAGGTATCACGCAAGGTTCTGAAATACAATTCATAGATGGACAGGAAGTAGTAAATGTCAATGACATAAGAAAAGTTATTCAATCGAGCGAGGGAGAGGACATTGAAGTAATATGGAAGGACAAAGATGGAAATGTTTTGACTAAATCTGGTCTAAATGATGAAGGTCGACTAGGGGTCACTCCTATTCCTCCTCCTTCTGTAGCATTAGATATCTACAGGAACGCTTTCCTTGATCCGAGAAATTATGTCCTTCTGCTTGCTCCCCCGACCCTACCGACCACTGTCGACACAATACCTTTTTCTGAATCTATGGTACCAAAATATGAATCAGCTTTATTTGGATCTTATTTCCCAGTGATAGCTAATCTACTTTTTTGGTTATGGTTTGTCAACTTTAATGTTGGGATATTCAATGCACTTCCTATCGGTCCGCTTGATGGTGGGCAGCTATATGGGACTCTTGTTGAGACGAAGTTAAGGTTTAAGGGACGAAAACTTAATCCATCGACTGTGAATAGTGCTATGAATATTATTATTATAGCTATGATAATTATGCTTATCGCTGGACCTTGGTTGTTGCGTGGTTAGAGGGTCCAATGCATATTACTATTTTGCAGACATTAGATTCATTCAGATCTATCTTAAAGAAACACCTCTAGTGAATACCTCTATTGTCTGTTAATAACAACAACCTAGACAAGGTTCTAAGATCAGCACTTAAGCTTACAACTAATGAGTCAAAAACCTTCATTTACATAGTGAAAAGTGGTAAGATGACACCAAGCCGGATTTGTAATGCTTTGCAGATAACTACGAACGAGGCACAAGAAGCTGCTGATTCTCTATTGAAAAAGGGGATGATAATTAAAATATCGCCGGACGAATATGAGGCGCTACATCCAAAATTTGCAACATCGAACAGGTACAAAATATTTTGTGAAGAGGAGAATATAGAATTTAGAAGAAATAGTGTAGTAGACAATCTTGCGGTCATGTTGGAGGGTTATTATGAAAATGCAAGGACTAAATAATCTCCGCAGGCTATTACTGTATTAGCTAATGTCACAAAGTGATAGCGAGTTAAAAGTAGTCTATTTCGGAGTGATAAATATCAATGAGAATCAGAGGACTATAGGCGCAGTAGACATATGGCGAAATGTAATAACCAAGGAATTATTATGTGAGGAAAAAAGGTTAGGAGTACTAGATATAGCTGAACATATCGGCATGCCCAGTATAGGCGAAGGCAAAAAATGGGCAGTAGCAATTAGCAGGAGAATTAGAGGACAAGACCGCTGGAAATTGGTAAAGCTGATAAACCATGGTAAATTTCAGTTTTTGGTCCTTGAGAATAAGATTGTTATGGTAGAAGTAGAAAACCATAGGATTATTGATCCGGAGTGGTGGTCGTTCCTGGTAGAGAAAAATGTAAATCGCAATGTAGAGATAACGGAGGAACAAAATGTAAGATGAGCTCGGCGTTTGATGAAAATTTAGAAGATTTTTCAATTGACGTTTACGTTAATAATGTAGTAGGAACAGAGATTGCAAGTAAGCTTTCTGGGTATTTTGTAATTAACGGCGAGAAAATTTTTAGATTCCGGGCAGTTGCATTTGGTAGGATAGGAGGGCATAACATAGGTCTTTCTATTCCTAAGAAGGTATTGGTAGCCATAAGGAAAATGCAGATCGATCCTGAGGGAGTAGCACTCAAGGTTCAAAGAAAATTAATCGAGGGGGACGTCTCGATATTGAAACCTAGCGATAATATTAAGCCTGATTATTCATATTAGAGCGCCATCCAACGCGTTGGAACAATTGCATATGTCTCTCTCCATTGGAACGTTACAAGCGACTTCTACTACTATATTTTTTGTTCTCTCTATGTTCCTGCGTTGTATCTCTAACACCGTTTTAGTGCTTACAGTCGAATCAGACCACACGTCATAGTCTGTAATCATTGCAATTGAGACGTAACATAACTCCGCTTCTCTGGCTAGGACACACTCCGGTACAAGTGTCATTCCTATTACGTCGGCCTTTAGAGTTCCTTTGAAAAATAGAGATTCTGCTCTAGTAGAAAATCTTGGTCCTTCTATGCAAAGATAGGTTCCGGATCCATGAATCTCATAATTCAGCGCTTTAGTACATGATATTGCAATTCGTCTTAATTCCGGACAGAAGGGATCATCCATAGATATGTGACAAAGTTGTCCACCATCGAAGTATGTATAATCCCTTTTTTTTGTAAAATCGATGAACTGATCAGAGACCACGATATCGCCTGGCTTAAAGTCTTCATTCAAGCTCCCCACCACTGAAGGGGATAGAATTCTGGTCACACCAAGTTCTTTTAGGGCCCAGATGTTCGCGCGGCTGTTTATCTTATGTGGAGGTATTGTATGTTTTCTGCCGTGCCTTGGAATAAAAGCAACTGGGGTTCCTGAATAATTGCCAAGGGTTATAAGGTCAGAAGTTACTCCGTAAGGAGTATTTATCTTAACCTGCCTAGAGTTTTTGAAAAAGTTAGGATCATCTAAGCCAGTGCCCCCTATGATTGCGATACGATGCTTCTTTCTCATTGGTAGATCACCAGAGAGTGGACTTCGTATCCCTGCTCTCTAATCTTGTTCGCACCGCCTAGGTTTGCTAATTCTATGACAAAGGCGAATCCAGTTACCTTCCCTCCTAATTGAGTTACTAGACGTTCCGCTGCCATCGCCGTTCCGCCAGTGGCAACAAGATCATCTGCTATTATCACCCGTTGGCCTTTACTGATTGCATCCTCTTGGATCTCTATTGTTGAATTACCATACTCAATTTCGTACGATTGTTTCAGAGTGTGGCCTGGAAGCTTCCCGGCTTTCCTAACCAGAATTAGTCCCTTACGGATAACCAATGCCAAGGCTGTAGCAACAATAAATCCTCTCGATTCTATTCCGACAATATAGTCAACAGTGGATTCTGATATCCGGCGGCTGAATTCTTCAGATACGTACTCTAATGCGGCATGGTCAACAAAAACAGGACCTATGTCTCTGAATAAAATACCTCTCTTCGGAAAGTCGTGGAAGGTTTTGATTATCTTGGTTAAGTCTAAGTTCTTCTTGCTCATGTAATTTAAGGAAAGATAGGTTATAAAAAAGATTATGAATATAAACATTCTAGAAGAATTGAGCAGCAAGATGTGGCAGTTCGATACTGGGGAAGCTCTTGAAAGACATATCCTTCTATGCTACTTACTATATATCGAGGTGCAACCAATTTATTTCAAACCACATACAAAATAATAATTCGCGTAATTACTTCTAAGAAGATATAAATAATATCGCCGTTATATTGACTTATTATGCCTATAACAAATGGGGCTGAATATATTGAAAGCCTCAGAGGGAGAAATCTCAAGGTATATTTGTTTGGGGAACTCATAAGGGAGCCCGTTGACCATCCAATGATTAGGCCGTCCATTAACGCAGTCGCAGAAACGTACGATATTGCAAACAACGAACCAGAAATCGCGTCTTCCCGTTCTTCTCTTACGGGTCGGAAAGTGAATAGGTTTCTTCACATAGCTGAAAGCGCAGAAGACCTAGTAAACCAGAACAGGATGCAGAGAAAGCTTGGGCAGCTAACAGGTACCTGTTTTCAACGTTGTGTAGGAATGGATGCACTCAACTCTCTCTATTCTACGACCTTTGAAATAGATCGCAAATATGGTACTACCTATCATCAACGTCTCGTAGACTTCATAAAAAAGATCCAGACTGAGAATCTAGTCATCGGAGGTGCAATGACAGATGTTAAAGGAGATCGAAGCCTCTCACCTTCTCAGCAAGCAGATCCAGATCTTTTCGTCCATGTTGTAAAGCGGGATGAAAATGGGGTTTACATCAGCGGTGCAAAAGCACACCAAACGGGCTGCATTAATTCGCACTGGATAACCGTAATGCCTACTATGCGGCTAAGACAAGAAGACAAAGATTATGCTACTGTTGGTGCTGTACCGGCCGACGCTGACGGTATAACATACATCTATGGCAGGCAGTCTTGTGATACCAGAAGTATGGAGGCAGGAGATTTGGACAGCGGTAATGCAAAATTCTCAGGACAGGAAGCGATGATTATCTTTGACAATGTCTTCATTCCAAATGAACTAATCTTCATGGATGGCGAAGTTGAATTTGCGTCTATGCTGGTAGAACGTTTTACGTGTTATCACAGAAGGAGTTACGTTTGCAAAACAGGTCTAGGAGATGTCTTGGTCGGCGCTGCAGCGGCTATAGCGGATTATAACGGGGTAGCCAATGCGTCGCACATTAAGGATAAACTTGTCGAAATGACCCATCTTAATGAAACGATATTTGCTGCAGGTATTGCTTCCTCTTACCAAGCCCGTAAGACTTCAGCTGGCAATTATCAGAACGACGATATGCTGGCAAATGTATGTAAGCATAATGTCACCAGATTTCCCTATGAGATAGGCAGACTGGCACAAGACATTGCAGGAGGGTTGATGGTAACAATGCCATCAGAAAGAGATTTCAGAAGCCCAGAGACAGGCCCTCTGTTAGATAGGTATCTAAAGGGGAGAAAGGGGGTGTCGACCGAAAATCGAGTAAGGATACTGAGACTGATTGAAAATATGACCTTGGGGAGGAACGCTGTAGGATACCTTACTGAATCTATGCACGGCGCAGGGTCACCGCAGGCTCAGAGAATTCAGATCGCTCGCCAAATGCAAATAGAGTACAAGAAAAAGTTAGCCAAGGATCTGGCAAGTATTCAGGAAGGAGAAGCGTCTGAATTCAGCCACGAACAGTCCGAGTATTTCGAAAAAATCTTCGGAATGACCTGATCGAACTATCTGCTGCAGAACGACTAATCGCTAGTTAACTAGACTCGAAAGGGCATGTACTGAGGATTTGAAAGGGGAGAATTAACCAATAACGAGAGATCGTCAGCTCTAGGTTCTGAAAGTAGATGCATGTATATATAAGAAATGGCTCCATGGGGGCTAACCCCTTAGAGAAACGATCCCTCGTTAAGCGAGTAATAACTTTTGAAAACTATCGCCGGCTTTTTCCTGTCAAGATGCCGATTAATATGAGTTAGAGTGGATCGGCGCTTTGCCAGTCTACCAGTCAAGCGCATCTAGTTGCTTAGGGATTAAATTACAGCCTTGGTTGACATAACACAAACAAGAAAATCGTCGAAAATGCGTAAATCGAGCTGGGAGACCAAATAGAAGTGACATACTTGTCTGAGTATAATCAAAAAACCCAAAATTAAAATATGGTTGAAGTCCTGAGTCGTAAAAACCAAAGAGGGTCCTAGGGCAAAAAAAATAACATGTGAATGCTTTAATATTATCTCATGAAGTTAAGTGACGCAAAAAGGGACTATTACAGAAAATTATCACGTGTTAAAGGTTACAGAAGTAGATCTGCATACAAGCTAATTCACCTTAATGAATCGTACCACATATTAAAGCCGGGAAATACTGTAGTAGACGTAGGATGTGCACCTGGAGGATGGCTTCAAGTAGCGAGAACAGCGGTAGCTCAGAGTGGAATGGTAATAGGGATAGATATTGAACCAGTTGCACAGCTAGATGGAGTGACTGTCATACAGGGTGATATTGAGAATATTCAAACAATTGATCTGCTCATCAAAACCCTTCGTGGTAAGGCGAATGTTCTCTTATCAGACGCTTCACCTAAGATCAGCGGCCTATGGAGCATAGATCATGCTAGACAGATTTCCTTGAGTAAGAGTAGCCTACACCTTGCGACACAAATACTTGTAGGGGGTGGCAGCGCAGTTCTTAAGGTTTTTGAAGGAGAATTATTATATGCTTTCAAGAAAGAAACTGAGAATTACTTCGATAAAGTCCGTCTAACAAAGCCTAAATCCAGCAGGAGGCTAAGCAGTGAACTTTATCTGGTATGTCTAGGACTTAAAATATCTGAATAGTCAATCATGAGATAAATATTGTTATGGCCTCTTAGATTCAGTGATCATAACAGCCGAATCGTCGTTGTCTATGGATAAAGACGAAGACTGCCTTCTAAGGAAATTGGAGAAGCCGAAACTAAAGTTAGTCGAGGAGTTTTCTTTCGGCATTAACTAATGCTTGCTTCTGCCCGCAACGCCGTATGTATTCGGAGAGCTGTTTCTGGGCCCTACCATCTTTTATGGCATCGCGTGCAATCTGAATTCCTTCTTTAAAGTTCGTAGCCACGTGTCCGATAACCAACGCTGCCGATGCGTTCAAAATTGCGATTTCCTGCTTGTGTCTGTCAGCCTTGCCACATATCACCCTTAGAGTATCTCGTATCGATTCTTCCTTCGAATGTACTGCCAGGGTTTCTAATTTGGTTGGCTCTAACCCCAATTCTCTTGGATGAAGTTTAATGTGTTTAGTTTCATTTCCAGCTATCCAAGTAATATTATTTTCGCAAGTAGTGGAAAGCTCATCCAGGCCATCCTTTGGATTAACTAGTATTATGTCTTTCAGACCTGTCTCGTTCAAAGCAAGAGCCAAAGTCTCGATTATTTGTGGGTCGGGAACTCCTATTAGTTGACCAGTCAGGTTAGTACATGGATTGGTCAAAGGACCAATAATATTAAATACACTTCTGATTCCTATTAATTTCCTAGCAGATACGACATTTTGCATAGCAGGTTGGAACTTTGGAGCATATAGAAAACCAAACCCTGTTTCCTCTATTGCTTTAACAACTTCTGCCGCTGGAGCATCTAAGTTGAGTCCTAGATATTCCATAAAGTCAGCGCTCCCACAGACCCCAGAGGCTGACCTATTGCCATGTTTTGCTACCTTAGCTCCAGACGAACTTGCGATAATTGCAGAAGCCGTGCTAATGTTGAACGTATTTAGTTTACCACCACCGGTTCCGCAAGTATCAATCAAGAATCCGTGAATTTTTGGGGTAACCTTAGTCGCGTGATGCTTTAGTGTTCGTACGATTATATTTAGCTCATGAGCTGTTTCCCCCTTCATCCTAAGCGCTACTAGGAAAGATGCGATAGAAGCTTCAGATACCCCCCCTCGCAATATTAAATTCATTACATAGCTAATTTCATCATCATGGAGATCCTCTCTGGATACTAGCTTACTGATCGTCCGAGTTAATTCCTCCATCAGAGAATCATTTTTTCAGCATAGAGACGAAGTTCTGAAATATCATTGGTCCGTCAGCAGTCAAAACTGATTCAGGATGGAACTGGATTCCCTCCACTAGGTATCGTTTATGTCTCACCCCCATTATTGCGCCGTCATCTAGTGCCTTAGCTGTAACCTCAAGACAATCCGGAATGTTATTTGGGTCTGCCACCAGCGAATGGTATCGGGTTGCTCTAAATGGATTGCCTATATTTTCGAAGAGTTTACCAGATTTATATTCTATCAGGCTTGTTTTTCCATGTCTAACATTCTTCGCATTAACTATGCCACCCCCGAAGGCGTGAACTATTCCCTCATGCCCTAAACAAACACCCATAATAGGAATGACTGGTCCTAAGTTGACTATAACATCTTTACAGTTCCCAAAGTATTTATTATCAGCTGGGTTCCCAGGTCCTGGCGATATGATTATTCCGTCAGGGTTCATTGTTCTGATAAAGGTATTACTTATCTTGTCATTTCGTTTGACTAACGTCTTAATCCTTAATTTGCCCAATATCTGAGCGATATTGTACACAAATGAGTCGTAGTTATCAATTATTAAAATTCTCAAGAGCAGTTTTCACTATGTAATTGATTGAGTATAAGATAAAAACATATATGGAAACCAAATAATAATAAATTGCTGTTAGGATACTATCAATAAACTGCTCTAACTGTAGCTGTGTGTAGATGTATTTGACTTGGAAAGCTATATTAAATGAGGAATACTATCTCAACTCACCTTCATTTGTGAGAGTATCTTGATTAAGGTGTTCATAAACGGTTACGGAAGCATAGGTCGAAGGCTTGCCAGTGCAATTTCACACGACAATGAAATCCGAGTTGTAGGGGTAGCTAAGTATACTGCTGATGAGAAGGTATTTGAAGCCATCCGCAATCATTTTGAGGTTTATGTTCCTAAAGTAAAAGTTAGGGACTTCACAGAAAGGCATTATCCATTTAACGGTACTATTGAGGACGCAGTGGAAAATTCTGATATAGTACTAGATGCTGCTAAAGAAGGTGGAGGATTCCTTAATAAGAAGAAATTATATGAACCTCTCAATAAGCCTGCTATTTTCCAGGGAGGTGAAGATAGACATGGTAAGTATTCCGTCGCAGATATGATTCACAACTCAAGGGTCAACTACGATAATGCCTGCGGCAGAACCTATGTTATTCAAGGAAGTTGCAATGTTTCCGGAATGGGACGGATTATCCAGCCTTTGATAGAAAAGTTTGACGATGACATTATCCGATATGACGTGACTCTGATCAGAAGGGGGGCCGATCTTGAGGATTCCAAGCAGGTGAAGGACTCGATAGAGTGGGATATCAATCCACATCACCGAGATGACGTCAAAGATTTCCTACCATACGCTAATCTATACGTGGATGCATATAAGGTTCCCTCGAGAATGATGCATCTACATCAGATGTCTGTTAGATTCAAGAAGACGGCCCCAAGAAAGGATACTATCCTTGAATCATTCAGGAAAGAGTTTGGAATTGCAATTTTGACTTCTGCAACCGGTACGGCCCAAGTAAGGAAAAAAGCGATGGAAGCAGGATTCTCACACGGTGACACAAACATGGTGCACATTCATCAAGAAGTTGTTAGAGTAGAAGATGATACAGTAAAAATACCTTATTCTGACGACCAAACTGGTATGGTGATTCCTGAAAACTACTTGCTGTTACAGTCCATGGTTTGCAAGCGCGGTAGAGGAGATGCTCTTTCCAGAGCTGACACTTTGTTTAATATGCGTCACAAGAAGATGGTGTTAGAAGAAGAATTCAAATAGCCAAACCATTGGACCGATTGGGATTAACTAGGTTGCTAAATTGTGCCTCGACAAGCCCCTATCTCGATTAATGAAACTAGTCTACAATTTATGATTAGTACTAAAGAAATTCAAGGAAGGAATATTTAACTATTGTGTACACTCACACTGAGATACTTCGGTGACAAATAAATTCTTGTCCAAAGGGAACATAGGATTACTCCTATTTATTGCAATAATAGCAATTATCTTATCGGTTCTATCTTACGAATATTCTTCTTTCACTGCCAGCAAGATTGCTGGAATATCGTCCAATGATGTTAGGTCAAACGCGCGGATAGAGGCGTATCACTTATCACAAATACTAATTCAAAGCATCAGTTCAATTACGAATAACTTGGAAGCTCTTACAAATTCGTTGCCACAATTAGCCCCTGAAAATCGAACCATCCAATTCCTACTTGACAACGCACAGGATAGCACAAGCGAATTGACCAACAATTATTTTTTGCTCGACTCTGATGGAAGAGTTGTTTCCTCTAGTAATAGTAGTCGCGCTCAGTTGGGATACGAGAGTGGTTTGGACCTTAGTACTGCGGAGCATTATCTTTCTCCAAAAAGCACGAAGCTTCCCTATTACAGCACAGTCAAGCAGTCTCCTGACCCTAAAATATTCATCGCCTTTCCAATTTTCGAGGTGAATGAAGACGTATCTAACAGGACTGAAGCATTCAGAGGAGTAATAGCTTCTACCATTGATGTCAATAAAGTCGGAAATTTTTTGCAGAATAACCTTTCGCCTGAACTTATAAGTAATGTAGGAGTAATGGACAATAACGGAATTTTTCTTTATGCAAGAAACGAGTCTCTAATTGGCAAGAACTACTTATCGGAAGACTTTCAATCTACCGTTCCGGTGAATATAAAGGATGCATATAACAGCATATTACAAAGTTCACTTGGCCCTGAATCTGGTTCAGAGGACATTTACTTCAATGGCAAAGCAACGACGATCTCATACCAACCCATACTAATTGATGGGAAGAGACTTTGGACTTTATACGTAGGGTCTCCCCACACCTTGACAAGTGATGTTGGTTTCTTAATTGACCAGCAAAAAAACTTCAGTACTATTGTTGTTATTATCACAGGAGCAATAGCAATTGGAATCGCATTTCTTATCCTATCATGGAATAAGAGGCTCAAGACATCAGTAACGAACAGAACACTTGAGTTAAAGGCAGCAAACGATTCCTTGACTGAATCAAATAGGTTACTTGCGGTAGCCAACGAACAACTGAAAGTGCACGATAGGATGCAAAATGAATTCATAAACGTAGCAGCACATGAGCTGAGAACTCCGATTATGCCGATATTAGGAGATGCACAATTTATTGAACGTCAGTTCAATAGCGAGGGTCTGCGAGTAGAGATAGAAAAGGATCAGGTTTCTTCCTTAATAAGAAATGCCAAGCGGCTAGACAGATTGGCATCGGACATTTTAGATGTCACTAGGATTGAGAGCAATTCCTTAAGACTTCACAGGGAAAGGTTCAATCTAAAAGACGTGATAACTACCTCTCTTGCTGATGTAAAAAGATATGATAACGAAGTATCTCAATTCCCCGAAATACAATACTCTCCTAAAGATGTGTTTGTAGAAGCAGATAAGGGCAGAATATCCCAAGTGATAGCTAATCTGGTAAGTAACGCAATCAAATTTGCAGAAAACGGCCTAATAACTATAGATACTCGCGTATTAGACAAAGAAGTCATAGTCAGGATTCGAGATAATGGATGTGGAATAGATCCAGAGGTATATCCAAAGCTTTTTTCAAAATTCACTACAAAGTCAGATAGAGGGACTGGTTTGGGGCTTTATATTTCGAAAAGCATCATTGAAGCTCACGGCGGCAAGATCTGGGCTGAAAACAACAAATCTGGATCAGGTGCAACATTTTATTTTTCGGTGCCTGCTAACGAGGATTCAAATTCACCTTGACTAAGATGAGTGGTTGCATACTGACATACTTTTGAAATGATTCGACAATGTTTAATAGGAGTAGGATTATTTTTGAAATATTATGATCAACAATTCATCAGATACAAATCCTGTAAAACTGATGGTTGTTGACGACGAAAGGGACATTTTGCGCATAATTAAAAGAGATCTCGAAGCAAATAATAATACATTTAAGGTAGACGTATTCCAGAGTGGAGAATTGGCCCTTCAAGCATTTAACAGTCATCCTAAGGATTACTACGATCTAATCTTGACAGACATTCGGATGCCAAAAATGAGTGGGTTTGAGTTGTATAGAAGAATAAAGGAAAAGAATCCCTCTATCAAGATAGCCTTCATAACTGCCTTTGAGATTAATAAAGATGAATTCAACAAAGTTTTGCCCTCGATTGATGTAAAGGATTTCATTATAAAGCCGATTACGATGTCTGATTTGGTTGTAAAACTTAGATCTATAGTGAAAGGATCGTGATGTTTCATAGGGGACACGTAGTAGTATTAGCTACACACATGAGACACCTCGCTTTCTATTGGTAATCCTGATCGCTACCCTACAGATAGGTAAGTAGAATGTGTCTAATCGTGTACGATACGTCAAGACATATAGGCAAGTGGGATGTAGGTTAGAACAGAGTGCCATAAATGTATGGTGGATTTCAATATGTCAGCAGACTTTAAAAGAATGATAGAAACAGTGCTTAGGGAGAAGCCTGAGATAAATGCTGAAAGGGTAAAAGATATGATCGAGGAAAAGAAAAAAACTGTCGGCGCAGGATACCTTACAGACCAAGGGGCTCTATTTCTTGTGGCTGCAGATCTCGGAATTTCATTTGGAGGTGGCCCAAGGACTAATTCTGGAATAAAGGATTTGTACATAGGAGCTAAGGAGATAAGCATTACAGGTCGAGTTATGAATATCTATCCCACTCGTAGATTTGTAAAGAGAGAAACCCAGGATGAAATTAGAAACCGAACGATCACTATCTATGATAATGACTCCTCTATTAAAGTTAAGCTATGGGATCTACTCACAGATTTTCCCGAGGAAAAGGGACTTAAACCAGGAGATGTAATAGAGATATCCAGGGGAACTGTAAAAGCATCTCTCAACGGAAGTCCTGTTGTTAATTTGGGTTCAAGTAGTACCATCGAAATAATAGATGGAGGGAATGCAAACATTCGTGATATAGATTCTATCGCGATTGGCGTAGATCAGATTAAAGAGGCCCGTGACAACATCGTAGTAGTAGGCAAAGTAAACTCTAATCCTCGTATCTCTGAGTTTACCAGCCCGAGAGGAGGTCGGGGTAAATCACTCCAACTACAATTGTCTAATGACGACCAAACCAGATCTATTCGAGTTGTTCTCTGGAACATAGACGAACATATGCTACCAAAGGTATTAGAAAGTGGAGTACAGGTGAAACTGATTGGGGTGAGAATTAAAGAAGGCAATCCTCAGTATGGAAATTTCGATTTTGAAATACACGGAGATGAGGGTACAGCCGTTGAATTCTCAGGAAGCCCACTTGAAGTTGAAGTGATGCCATTGAGAGTAATTTCCGTCGGGATGCAAACTGACAGGGGAATAACTAGATGCCTTGCCGTTGATAGATCGCACAAGTATTACATCCTCAATTTAGATGAGAGCTTAGTGATTAAGGAATTGCATCAAGATACCGTCATAGAATGTTTTCCTAGTAGAGTTCTAGGTAATTACATAATATTGTCAGCCGACGACTCCTACCTAAGAGTGGTGGACGATGACTCGTCTTTTCCCTATGCGGCTTCGCTAGAATCGAAGATTAAAGATATTAACTCCTCTCAGGACCCAGTACTTCTAGAAGCTATAGTCCTGCAAACCCCTAATCAAATCGAAGTGACTACCAAAAGCTCCGAGGTTGTCCCACTCACGGATACCATAATAGGCGATGATACTGGTGAGATTAGACTTGTAGGTTGGCGGGAGCAAAGTCTAGAGATGAGAAAGTTGAATTTAGGAGACAGGATAAAGGTAGCCGGAGTCACAGTAAACAGTAGAGTGGGTGGAAATCCGGAGCTTACCTTACGACAGTATTCTTCTTTAGTAAAGATCAGTTGATTTCTTATTATTCACCTTTTTGACTTGTAGCAAGCAAACGCTAAGCCGCAACTTGATTTATTGTTGTACGATTGAATTTAGTTTTAGCATATTTACCATAATATAATTTAGGTTTAATCCTTCCAGAATCCCCGAGTTGTAACGTACTGTTTTTCTGCTTCGTAGATTGCTCGGTACAATTCTGAATCTTCATCGTAGTTGCGTAAAATGCGAGCAGCGCTATCGGCGCCGATACCATATCCAGCCAGCACAATGAGTGCTCGTCTGCCAAAGCTGTTAATCAGAGAAGCTACCTTCCAGGCTCGATCGAATTTATGGGTCTCATCGGGAGAAAGCCGCGCTCCAGAGAGTTTTCTGATAATTATCTTGTCCAATTCATTGTCAAAATGGGACGTTGAAGTCACAAGTTTAGAATGGCAGCGGGGGCACGCTAATCGATCAGATGCGTCTTTTGTTTGTAATAATCTCTCCCACTTCCCACATCGTACGCAGATCAATCGATGTCTTGTCTTGTCTAATCTTTCCCTTATAAGCTCTATTACACCTTTTTCTATACTTAGAGGATTTGACAATAAACTTGTGGAACGCTCCAAAATTGGCTTAGCCAACTGTGAAAACGCATCGACCTCTTTCCAGTGCAGGATAACTCTCTTCTTCTTAAACATTTCAAGTACATATCGCGTCCCTTCAATGTCGTATTTGTCATGAATCAACTCTCTGATCGACTCATTGCTGAGGGGGGTTTTCGAGTATCTGTCGTATATAACCCGAGCAATTCTTTTGTCATAAAGTACGTCTTTACCTACGACGCCAAACCTCTTCGAGACCATCCAGACTTTCCAACTTATATTATGGGTGCCAATCATGGAGGCGATAAGAACTGTCTCTACATCGAAGATATCGTTAAAGAATGCTTCTACTAGATGCCTTCCTATTCTGGCACTTGAAGTAAGTAGTATTCTGTAAGGGTCTGCCTTGGCGTCAACCAGATATCCAAGCTGTGACGATATTATTGTCGACATCAGCGAGGCTATCGTATTGTTTACTTTAGTCCCAAAAGTGCTGTGAATCACTAAGGTATTCCTAGAAATGGAACCCTCCACAACAATGTTCGAGGAGTCTGCAACCTGATCCAAAGCTTCTAATGTTTGGCCTATAACGTTGCTCGACAGCAGCAACATATTATTTGCAGCCTTATTGCGTATCTTTCCAACTTCTCTGGCAGTTTCAAAATCAACAGGTATGGTTTCGCCATTCCAGTACGGAATATTGATAGGTGCACCACGAAGAGGTTCAACAGTTACTCGCATCTTAGCTTCGTCGACCGTTAGAATACGCCACTGAGATCCTTTAAGTACAAATACATTTCCTTTTTCCCCATGGTCACCCACAAACTCTTGGTCCAGAGTACCTATTCTTCTATTACTTATCATATCTACAACTTCAAACTTTAGCACGTCTGGGATCATTGAAAGATTTTCAAAATAATATTTGTAAGACTTCATCGTTAGACGGTAAATTTGAGCTACTTGGTCATATCGTAGAATCCCCTGCCAAGCAAGAAGCTCTATAACTCCTACCATTTCATGATAACTGAGGGTACAAAATGGATATGCCTTTCTAAACATCTCGTAAGCTGATCCTAAATCTATTGAGTGTTTAGCCTGAATCGACAGGCCTACTAGGTGATGGGCCAGTACGTCTAGAGGTTTTCTATGGATCATCTGAACCTCCATTGATCGCCTCTGCATCCTTCTTATGATAGCAAGCGCCTCGATTTCATCATCCGAGTTATTTACAACGATCAGACCCTTAGCTGACCTGCCCTGCGTATGTCTGCTTCTCCCTATTCTTTGAATCAATTTTGAAACCTGCCGAGGAGATCCGCAGTGAACTACGAGTTGAACTGACCCGATATCGAGTCCCAACTCTAGGGAAGAAGTGCAAACGACAACTCCTGCCGAACCTGCTCTTAGCCTACTCTCAGTTTCCTCCCGCACATTTTGAGACAAGGATCCGTGGTGAACGTCTACAATAATTTCATCTCGGTTCCTTAAAATGGCTCCCATATATTCGGCCTCGTCTCTGGTATTCGTAAATAATAATACTGGTCCAACTATGTGATGAATCTTGATATAATCCGCTATGTACTTCGCAACATTGTTTAAAGAACCGTCTACGAATTCTATGTCTACATCATATTTTCGTGTGCTACTATCTACCAGTATAGCGCACTTTCTTTCTGGACCTACAACAAACTTGCCTGTTTCCATCAAGCTGCGTACCGTAGCGGAGAGTCCTATTCTTGTGACAGTGTGTGTAGATACTGACTGCAACCTTTCGAGGCTTAGAGATAGGTGAGATCCACGTTCACTTGGGATAAGCTCATGAACCTCATCTATAATCACCCATTCCAACCCGTGTAATGCTAGCAGCAGTTTCTGGCTAGTAAGAATAACACCCAGCGATTCCGGGGTTGTGATTAATATATCGGGTGGATTGTCAGTTATTTTTCTTCGTAACCTGGGAATCGTATCACCGTGTCTTATTTCGACGCGAAGACCTTCAGATTCGGCGTATTTCACTATTCTTCTTTGAACGTCATTGTTAAGCGCCCTCAATGGAGTAACATAGATTACTCGTATTTTTCCTTTCATGGTGTGAGTGTCGGATAGCATAGAAAAAACAGGGATAACAGCAGCTTCTGTTTTTCCGGATCCTGTAGGAGAAACTAACAAACAATTAATCTTCCTAGCGATTACTGGGAGTGCTTTGGCCTGAATTGTCGTAAGTGTTAGGAATCCTTGTTTTTTGAATTTTTCAAAAATTGCCTGGTCTATAGTGGTCAATCAATCACTTTGAGTATGTTCAGACTGTTGCAGCTTCCTCCGCTTTGGTCTCGAAGCAGCCGAGCTGTTATCGTATGTTATAATCGTCAGAATACCAACCACGAATAGTCCTAGAGCAGTCCAGATGTACTGCTCATAATTCGCTATTACTTCTCCTACCATAAGGAATCTTCATTTTTTAATTAAATATAATTGTTCGAACCCAAAATAAATATACTATGGGTACATCAATTACCAAGGCAATGCAAAGTAATGACCAAGTTAAATGCGAGCATAGAAATGGGAAGGCGGTAGCCTTGCTCTCAGGGGGGTTGGATAGCAGCCTTGCTGTTAGGATGATGCAAGAGGAAGGGATTAGCATTGAAGCAATCGCAATTAAGACACCGTTTTGCGACTTTGATTGTGGGAAGGGTTGCGGACACAGGGTGAAAGAGGTTGCTTCTAAAATGAGAGTACCATTAAAAACGGTATACCTTGGAGAAGAATATCTAAAGATGTTAAAAAAACCAAAACACGGTTACGGCTCTAACATGAATCCATGCATTGATTGCAGAAAAATGATGTATCGAGAAGCAAGGAAGCATATGGAAAAGATCAACGCCGATTTTATAGTCACCGGAGAGGTTTTGTCTCAGAGGCCTATGAGCCAGAATAGGAATGCCTTACGTGTTATTGAAGAGGAAACTAACACCGCCGGTAAGGTTCTGAGACCACTATCTGCAAAATGTCTCCCTCCCACTGACGCCGAGAAGGGTCACCTTGTCAGAAGAGAAAATCTAGGTGATATAAAAGGCAGGTCTCGGAAGGTTCAGATAGGGCTTGCAAAACATTTTAACATCGAACCTGCTAGCTCAGCGGGGGGATGTCTGCTCACTGATCCCACTTTTTCTGATAGAATCAAGGATTCTTTTGAGCACACCTATGATATTCCTAGCCTCAACGATGTAGAATTACTAAAACTGGGGAGGCACTTTAGGATGTCATATGATGCAAAGTTAGTTGTAGGACGAAATATGGAAGAGAATGGAAAGATAAGAAGCCTAGCGATGCGTGGTGATGTCATACTAGAGGCTATGGACTACGTAGGCCCTACTTGTTTATTAAGAGGTAAGACGCTTGATGATTCAATACTGAATGTTGCTTCCACCATCGTACTACGATATTCTGATTCCCCCGAAGGCGTCAAAGGCAGGATCCGAGCTATAGGGCATGATAAGATAGAGGAAATACATGTTGCTTCGGCTTCTGACGAAGAAATTGTTAAGCTACGAATCTGAGAAAGCGAATAATGATGAACGCTATGGCTATTTATTTTAAAATTTCAGTTCAGTACTAATAAAGGAGAACGTATGCAAAAAACACACATTTATCTGAAAGCCGTGACCCTCAAAAGTATGAGCGATATATCCAACATTAAGGATGATGTTAAAAAACACATGATAATAATTGTACGTGTTACACCCCTCGCTCATAAGGATGTCGAAGAATTACGCAAGGCTATTGATGATCTCTATAAGTACGTACAGTCATTAGGTGGAGATATAGCGCGATTAGGGGAGGAACGCGTAGTTATTACGCCACCAGACGTAAAAATCTGGAAAGGAATTTGAACGCAGACAACAAACATCGTTGTTTGGTACAAAAACACATGGTAACTTGTAACAAGTTCCATATGCCTGGCGACACTAAACTAGTTTTATTGCTTCTAAAACTAAAGGATGTTGAGTTTGTATCTTTAGCACTTTATTTAATGACGTTGCAAGATTTTGGACCTTGGTTCGCTCACCATGATTAACCAAAACTCGCCTCAGTTTTTGTCTGAGTCTGCTAACATAAGTTATAAGCTGGCCATAATCGCAATGAACATCTAGTCCTTCAATTTTCTCTACCATACAACGAATATCGAATTCCTGGCCGCCGATTGATACCTGTCTTGCTCCTTCTTCAATAAACCTCCCAAGACTTCCGGGTACTTGGTATGAAGCCAGTATAATCTTGCTTTCTTGTCTTCGAGACAGTTGTTTCAGGTAGTGTAAGGATGACCCCGAATCCTTCGTGAATAATGGAGAAATTACAATCGCTGGCTCACTTTGGAGGATATATGATTCGACCGTTTTAAAGTATTTTGACTGAAATGGGTTTTGTGCAGCTTGATATACGATTTTCCTTATTTCTTCTGAGAGATAGTCGGAGTAAACTTCATGAATCGATGAAACGTCAGCTATAGCCTTTTCAACCAGGACCTCTGTTTCTACTATTCTACCCAAGGCAAGGTATCTTTCAATTATTAATAAGATCTCCTGTGCTAATCCAATCTTCGGCACCGGGATAAGTACTACTCCTTTGTTAGTGAGGACAGAATTTATACTGTCAACTAAATGATTAACTGCAAGCTCATAATCAGGAAAGACGTCCTCTTTATTTCCGTAGGTACTCTCAATTATGAGGGTTTCCACTCTCGGGAAGTTAGAAACAGGTTTTTCGAACAAAATTGAATCTCTGAAACGTATATCGCCTGTGTATACAACGTTGTGATCTCCGTTCCCTATATGTAAATGCATAATACTAGACCCTAGGATATGGGATGAATTACCGAGAGTTAGCTTTACATCTGGGGAAATATCTGTGACCACACCTAGATTAAGAGGGATAGTGTTAATGACCACCTTTTCAATGTCTTCATATGAATAAATCGCATTACCATCGGATCTTCTAACGTAGTCTGTTTGTTCCAGATTCATTAGGGGCATGGTTGGTTCTGAACAATAAACTGGGCCGTCATAATCGTACTTAAAGAGAAAGGGCACTAGACCGCTATGCGATAAATGGGCATGACTTACGACCACACCATCGAGATCGTTGATTCCTAGGCCCGTTATGTCTAGCCTAGGTAAGATATCCAACGATTCACTTGCATACAGATTTAGTCCACAGTCGAGCAGAATCTTACTTTCGTGTGTTGACAATAACATTGCAGATCGTCCAACTTCGGCAAATCCTCCGAGAGCGACAATACTGGCCTCTGCTGACGACTCATCCAATTTTGATCTAAATATCCGTTCCCCAACGTCCTTATAGAACTGGATGCGTTCGTCAGCCTTATCAAAGCGAATTTTATTAATATTGGCTAAAACACGCATACTTGATGGTTTTTTTCTGAGTTTCAGTCTCCAGCCGGTTAATTCAGTTATTTCGTAGTTAACTTCTGCGCTAGAAAGTCTAAAGGGATCTTCGATATATGTGATTACTTCTCCCAAAGCATGGTCAAAAAAAGTGTTATCTCGCTGAATTTCTTTTGATACACCAGTTAGCAGAGATAAAGTTTCATTCTCAGACTTGCGGATAGATTCGTCAGTCCTAACTACTATTCTTTTTTTCAACTTATTTACCATATTAGAAATTATCTGGCTATTCCTCAAAAGATACGTCGGATTGTCTGAATACAGCGCAATGTTAGGACCCTCATATTCTATCTTAGTTAGGCGCGATTCTCTGGGAAGACTTTGAAGTATAGAAGCCATTATATTCTGATTATTATGGCCATTTAAAGGTAGATTCTGTCGCATATTATCACGTCATTATTCTAAACAACAAGAGTTACCGTTGCGATTCTAATAGGTATTAAAATTTCACTGTTAAAGAGTGTTTCGTTTTCCAGTTTACCGAAATATCAAAGTTGAAATAGTATGTAGATTCATAATAGCCCACTGAGAAATTTTGGAAAATATGGATTCGGGTTCTGACGGAGGTTTAGACGAAAGTAAGGACGCTGGTGGATATCGACCAAATGTCAATTATGGTGGATATGGGTCTAGGAGTCGTGGTGCCTTTGGAGGTATGAGATCTCTTCGACCGTCACCAGTAAGGGTTGGAGAAGAGTTTGACGTAAGGATAGAGTCAATGAGTAAGAGAGGGGACGCTGGGGTTGCTAAGGTGGAAGGCCTTGTAATCTTTGTGATTGGAACGAAAGTTGGAGATGGCGTAAGAATAAGAATAACCAAGGTTGGCAGAGGTTATGCGACTGCAGAAATTGCGGGAGCTAGCGAGAAGACTTTGGATCAACCGACTGGTGTAGGTGACGAACAAGCAGGCTAACTGCCGCTTAACGCATATTCTGATAGTGCTCACTTCTTTGTGCAGTTTGGATTAATCTGAGATTTGAGTACTACGCCGGCTCACTTGATGGAACTGCCCAGAAGGATCCTGATAGGAGACAACGTAATAGGTAATCTAGGCCCATTCTTACTTGATCTTAACCACAATGCCTCGAAGATCGCGGTTGTGACCGGTCGTACTGTTCAAGCGAATGTCGGAAAACCTTGCAACGCTTCGATTGAAGGGTCGTCATTGAAAAGTTCATGGCATATAGTTACTGATGCCTCCATGGACTCAGTAAATAGGCTGCAGAGTCGTCTTGAAAATTACTCTCCTGATTTTGTAGTGGGGCTGGGCGGCGGGCGTTCAGTGGATGTTGCCAAGATGACGGCGTTTAGATTATCCAAACCTTTTATTAGCGTGCCAAGCTCTGCATCCCATGACGGAATAGCAAGTCCTTTTGTCTCTGTAAAGGGTTTGGATCGACCTCACTCAATTAAAGCTGTCTCACCAATCGGGGTCTTGGCTGATACCAAGCTGCTGGCTCAAGCCCCTATAAGGCTGTTAGCAAGTGGCTGCGGAGACCTTGTTGCAAAAATCACTGCAGTTAAGGATTGGGAACTTGCTAGAGATGAAAGGAACGAATACTATGGAACCTACGCAGCCCATCTGGCGTGCATGAGCGCCGAGATAGTAATAAAGCAATCGCATAAATTCCAAAAAAACAAGCTATTTGGTATTCGAACCATAGTCGAAGCGCTAATCAGTGCTGGGGTGGCCGCTTGCATCGCCGGAAGTAGCAGGCCCTGCTCAGGTTCCGAACACTTGTTCAGTCATGCTTTAGAATACGTTGCTGGCAATAGCTGCGGACTTCATGGCGAACGGGTAGGTCTAGGAACAATTATGATGGCCAAACTTTACGGTCTTGACTGGATGCAAATAGTGAAATCCCTCAGGGAGATAGGGGCTCCAACAACCGCCCAAGAAATAAACGTAAAGGAAAGTGATATGGTGAAAGCTCTTTTACTTGCCAAATCCTTAAGGCCTGAACGGTATACTATATTAAATAAGATAAGCTTAGACGAGCATTCTGCCCTAAGACTAATGAAAGACGTGGGCGTAATCTAGATCGTTCTTTACTCAGCCGTAATGAGGTTGAGCGGGAAACCAGTGTATCCAGTAGTCTAGCCCACTAACAACGGAAAACAGTAGGAATAGACAATAACTCCACGAGGCTAGGCTGATTGCGGTTGAGCAGCTTTGGCGCTCTTTTCAATAGACTGCTGTTCTTCTTGCTTCTTCGGGACAGAAGACTGGGACACATAGGTTTGTACAAACCTAACAATCTTAACGCTCGGTACGAATTTGAAAATATCGTTTGATATAGCTCTTTTAATTATTTGCAATCCGTCAACAAGGAATGTCTCCTCGGGGAGGTCTATTTGTACACTCGACCCTTCAATGGTAAACTTTATCTTTTGTTCTTCGATCGGCAATCGCCTTTTAATTAGAGAAAGCACTTTTTCATTATCGTCATCAATTTTTTTTGTCACGTTGACATCGTAAACGAGAGTGCGTCCAGCAAACCTGTGGTTGAAATCGACCTGAACCCGCCCCGAACCTATAAGTCTTACCGTCCCAATGCGCTCATCAAGTTCTATGGTATCCCCCACCCCAACCTCATCAGCCTTGTCACCAAGTTTTCGAAGGGGAATCATCCGTACCTTGCTTGGATCTCTCTCACCAAAGCCTTTGTCTGGAGTAATTTCTATGTTCAATTTATCACCAGTACTAGCATTTGTCAAGGCTTCGTCGAGTCCCTTAAGTACCCATCCCTCTCCAACAGAAATTAGTCGCGGCTCGTATCTGTGAGTCGGGTCGAAAACATCTGATTTCTTTGCTTCTTCTTCTCTCGTGGTTTCGAAGGTAAGATTAGTATCTTTGACTTTCGCTGTATAATCGATAAGAATAAGAGATCCTTTTTCGAGCGCCATAAAAATTGCTATCGATTTACCATATATTAAGTTTAATAAGGTGGGAGATCCAGAGACCTAGGGAATATAGATAGTCTTTTCGAATGCCTTAGAGGCAGATTCAGAGCTGACAGTCAGTCCAAGGGTATTCATTGCTGATATGATAGAGGAGATTGTTCTTGTCACGTGATACTTATTTACTTCTCCCATTGAACCTATTCGAAAGACTTTCCCTTTGAGGTCTCCAAAACCCCCTGCAATGAGAACTCGGTAATCTTTGGCCAGCGTTGTTCTAAATTGTTTGTCATCTATTCCGTCAACATATTTAGCGGAAATTACAACATTGCTGCGCGCTTCCTCTTGCGCATATGGCGAAAGTCCGAGCTCAATTAGGCCGCTGTAGAACGCTTGAGCGCATAATTTATGTCTCCTAATACGTTTGTCTAAGCCCTCTTCTAATACAATATTGAGGGCTTCGTCGAACGCATAGAATATAGGAAGGGCAGGGGTAAACGGCGTTTCAACGTTATCAGTATAATATTTGAAATACCGCTTAAGGTTCAGGTAGAGAATAGGGGGTGGGTTTGAAATGATGTACTTTTTAGCCTTCTCGCTGATTGAAATAGGAGATACCCCTGGAGGGGCAGCTAAAGCCTTTTGCGAAGCCGTCATACAAATGTCAATATTCCACTTGTCGACTGGTAGCTCGTCTCCTCCGAGAATTGAGACCGCGTCTGCTACAAAAAATGCCCCATGATCGGCACAGAGCTCTCCTAATTTGTCCATGTATCTGAGAGTGGTGCCGGTCGAAGTCTCATTGTAGACTGCATAAATTGCTTTAATATCTTTATTTTGATCTAGCGCTTCTTCGATCATACCATATTTAGGATTTTCTCCATATGAAGCAGTGACACGAATCGCTTGCCCGCCCCAGCTGTCAATTAAATCAGCAAGTCTAGATCCAAACTCTCCACTTACGGGAACAATAGCCTTGTCACCTTTTTTTATTAGGTTAACAACCGAGGCTTCTACTGCTCCTGTCCCGGAAGCAGTCAATAAAACAACATCGTTTTGAGTTTGAAATGTCTTCTTGATTTTTTCAACTAATGATCTGTACAACACACGAAAGTCATCGCTTCTATGATTAATTATAGGCGCTAGCATGGCATTCATAACTCTGTTGGGTACATTAGTTGAGCCAGGCAACATGACTAGGTAATCCATTCTGTTTCTCAGCTAAACGAAATAGGATCGGCTATTTATAACTAGAGCATCAATTTTAGGTACAGATAAAACAGGGCCCGGTAGTTTATACTTTATAAAGACTCATGAACGAAATCCGTCGGCAAATTGTCTTAAAACATGCTAGGAAACTCGGTTGTGATTCGGTCGCTGCATTTAATCCCGAGAACATATTCTATCTGACGAACTTTTGGGGTGAAGGTATTGCGTTATGCGATGAAGACCAGAAAATCACCCTCTTCGTACCTCTGCTAGAGACAGAAAGGGCTATCAATTCAACTAAAGACTGTGACATCGTCTCAGTAGAGAGGGGTAGTAAAATGACATCCCGTTTCTTGTCTGCTATAAGAAATAGGAAAACATGTACTGACTGCTTTGACCACTCTGTTTTTAAGGCATACAAAGGGAAGTTTGACAATCATCATAAATTGATAGCAAATAACGAACCCTTCATCGAAGCCAGAATGATTAAGGATGAAAAAGAAATATTATCTATTAGCAAGACCGCTGCCATTCTAGACCGGTTATTTATGACTTGCACGGAGAAGATAAAAGAGGGTATTTCTGAGCGCGAATTGCAAGCCACACTCATCTATCAAGCTATGAAAATGGGAGCAAGCCCTCCTTCATACAGATGGACGTTAGATCCCTTGATAATTGCAAGTGGACCAAATGGAGCTCAGCCTCACGCACAGATCTCTGATCGAAAACTAAGGTCAGGGGATCTAATCGTCGTGGACTTGACTCTCAGACATGAAGGATATATAGCTGATGCTACAAGAACATTTGGTTTAGGAACAATTCCCTCCGACATGGTAAAGGTATACAATGTTGTTCGTGAATCTCAGGAGTCTGGCCTCAAAGCATTGTCAGAGGGCGTGGCATGCGGGGAGATCGACCATGTTTGCAGGCAAGTCATCAAGCAATCAAACTTTGAGGAGTTCTTTGTTCATTCCACGGGACACGGGTTTGGTTTAGATATACACGAGCCTCCATGGCTGCGTGCCAGTAATAGGCAGAAGTTGAAGCGTAACATGTCAGTAACGGTTGAGCCTGGAATTTACTTGCAGGAGCGATTTGGAGTAAGAATCGAAGATAGTATCATAATAGGCAGTGTGGTAAAAAATTTATGTCAATTCACAAAAGAGTTGATCGTAAAGGGATGAAAAGCCTGTACGGATTGACCATGGAACTGGAGTCTGCCCCTCCTTCATTTTACGATTCTAATCCAGCAACCATAAATTCTAGTAATTTTCTTGCGACAAGTTCTTTCTTCTGGAGTGGAAGATAGAAGACTTGTTTTTTTCTGTTCAAAATTATGACTTCGCTGGTTTCAGAGCCGGCTTCAGACCCATTTCTGCCGACATCATTCGCAACAACCAAATCGCAACTACATTCATTCATCTTTTTCAAGGCATAACTTACCATCTCCTTATTAGATTTATTGTAATCAGCCTTGAACGCCACTAAAAAAATTCTAGAATTTTTGCTATAATTTTTTATTTCATTTACTATCTTCTTGGTAGGAGATAGTCTTAAAATAATCTGTCCTTTTTTTCGTGTCTCCATTTTTTTTGAAAGTTTTACGGAAGGTTTAAAGTCTGCTATCGCTGCCGACATGAAAGCAGCATCATAGGGCTTCTTTCCTAGCTCAGACATAACTACGTCATACATTTCATCACTAGTACTGACCCTTACAATATTCATTCTCTCCCCATCTTGCGGTTCGCAAGATCCATGACCATATACTAATGTAACATTAGCTCCCCCCTTATGTGCCTCTTGCGCAATAGCGTTTCCCATTCTACCAGAACTTAGATTGGATATCATCCTAATAGGGTCAATAAATTCAACTGTACTACCCGCCGTGACCAGGATATTTCTTCCTAAGAAAGATTCGCCCGTAATTTTGTCAGTATCTACTTCTTTTTCTTCCCTTTCCTGATATGCTCCCCGGATGTTACGATGATGATGGAGAAATGGTGCTGAAGATCCAACAGGTTTGTTAAATATATCTAGAATAACGTGAAGCACTTCTTCTGGGTCGGCTAGCTTAGCTTTATTTTCCGAAATGAATGGACCAATGAACCGAACACCATATTTTATTAGATTCTGTATATTCGCAGTTATGAATGCATTAAAATACATAGATTTGTGCATTGCTGGCGCGATGATTATAGGGATATTTGAGCCTAGGGCTACACTCAACAGGGAGGTAACTGGTGTATCGTCTATCCCGTTAGCCGTCTTACCTATAGTGTTTGCTGTGCAAGGGTATACAAGTATTAGGTCGGACATATTATAATCAGCAAGAAGGATATGTTCCAGGTTAGCCGTGAGTTTGGTAACAACATTATTACCTGATGCCCATTTCATCATATCACTTGCCAACAGTTGACCAGATGAGGCTGATTTTGACATAACAGGGAAAACCTCAGCACCGTGCCTTATCAGCAAGCGCGTTAGGTCTATAGCTTTATACGCAGCCACGCTTCCTGTGATACATATCACTATTTTCTTCCCTAACAAGTTCCTACTACGGGAACAAAAAATATCCTTTACCAGAGGATTACCCTTACTTGTTCCATTAATGGGGTTCTCTGTCCCACCATTCATACTGTTGATTTCCTGCTCCATTGACATATTTGATAATAATTATCATTCTGGATCATATTGTGCCCCTTGTCTTGAATTTCTTCAAAACCTTCGTCAGCTCATTTCTGTCCATATGAAAACTACTAGAGTCTTGAGGAAATTTTTTTTCCTTTACTTCTTTTTTATATAGAGATATGGCGTCGAATACCATCTGATATAAGTCGGCATAGCGTTTGACAAACCTAAATTGAGCGTCTTGGTATAATCCGAGCAAATCATGTGACACTAGGACTTGACCGTCGCACTTTGACCCAGAGCCTATCCCGATAGTAGGAATCGAAAGATTTTCAGATATTAATCCAGCAATTTCATCAGTTACCATTTCTAGAACCATCGAAAAAACCCCTGCCTTTTCCAATTCTTCTGCTTCTTTTACAAGATTTATGGCTGAATCTGATGTTCTTCCATGGAGCCTACAATTACTCCACATAGAGGATGTCTGAGGGGTATAGCCAATATGTCCCATAACAGGAATGCCGGCTGCCGATATATGTTTTATCAGCGATACTACCTTAGATCCACCTTCGATTTTTACCGCGTTACAGCCTGTCTTGATGAAACGCACAGCATTGCGAACTGCTTCTGCAGATGAACATTGATACGATCCAAACGGCATATCACCTATGATTAATGCTCTTCTAGCTGCCCTCGAAACGGCGCCGCAGAACAAGAGCATTTCTCGCATTCCAATTGGAATAGTGCTATCATATCCCAGCATCACCATCGCCGCACTGTCTCCTACGAGAATCCCATCTACTCCTGCCCTATCAAAGATCAATGCGTTCGAGTAGTCATAAGCAGTTACGAAAGCGACCTTTTCTTTTCTTCTCTTCATCTCAAGGATCTGGTTTATAGTAACCTTTTCGTCTCTGTCTTCAGACAATTCATTGAGTTTAGATCCAAGTCTTCTATCCTTGCACTTCTTAAAAATATCAGTGCTACTGGAACTACTTTCTCTCATCGTCCTAGCCACGTCTACTTTCACCCGATGTTTCCTCGCATAATTGATAGGGATTCAAGGAGATTGTTCTGATTATCAAATCCCTCGACAATTTTCTTCATTACCTTTTCTCTTTGTTCTAGCTCGAGATCTTGTAATTTTCTAACCATCATGACCATTTTTGGTATGGCTCTTATCGCATTATCTACAATAGTTATACTTGCTAGACGGGCAGTTCGAGAAACGGGATTAAGATCTATTGCAACTACTTTCTTGCCCCTTTTAACAAGCGTCTCGGTCCGATCGCCGTCTTCTAGCGGAACGAGAACAGTGTCCGCCCTCATGATTCCGTTGGGATCAACTCGTCTCCGTTCACTTTCTAGCTCTGGGATAACAGCTTGTGCTGTTCCAAGAATTGCTTTTGCGCCAAGCCTCTTCAGCTCATTTTTTATAAGCCTTTCCCTGCTTACGGTCCGGTAAAATAGATTAACTTCTATTTTAGCTCCAACCAATTTACTTAATTCCACTATAGTCTTTGCACAAAGCGCCACTAGATTACCGTTAACTGAAATGACAGGATATTTCGACAACAACAACAACGAAGCAGCCGCCTCAATAGCACCTTGTGCGGTGCTGCTGGTTTTTTCGCCCAATAGATAGTCGAAGGCCTCACCTCTTCCATGTGCTATCAAGCCTTCAGATATAACTAAGCCTCTCCTGTATCCGTGAACTAGCGCACTTCGGATTATGAGTGACTCTGCTCGAGGGTGAGTTGGGGGTATAAGATGTGAATTATGAATGCCAGTACCGATGCAGTTACCACTGTATTGGTCATTACTCTTTTTCAATTACTCTAGCTCCATCCAGGTCTATGCCGCTAACCAAAAATCTACCACCGTGTCCCTTGAGGCAGCTGACTACATCTTCCACATCACTTGAATTCACTATCGAAAAAATTGTCTCCCCGAACAAAGCTATGCTGCAAGCAAACCCTTGCGATCTCAGTCTGTTGATTAGGCGTTGGCTTCTGCCTCGTATTAGTCCAAGACGGTTGGCAAAGTCAAATGAAATATCAAGGAAGTCGCCTATATCTCTAGATACGCTAAGTCTCCCCAACATTTTCTCCCCAAAGCCATTTACTGCATGCTCAGTAAGAAATTTCTTTGTAGACACAGGGGAAAGGCACAAAATGACAACCCTGAGATCTCCTAGAGTAGAAGGACATCGGATCTTCTCTACTACACCTATACCCGGAGCTCCAACTGCCGAACGCATTTCAAATCCGCCGACATACTGTGCAAGTACACTACCTAGACCGGTTTTACATTCAATCTCGGAACAATGCGCAATTTGAGCTGCCTGTACTTTGTCAAGGCCCAGCCTCAAAGCGGTATTGAGCGCATAAGACAGGCTTAACGCAGCCGCACCGCTAGAAGAGAGGCCATATCCAATTGGTATGGCTGTTTCATGTTCGATCCTGACATAGTATGACTTTCCTTGTAAGAGATCAATATATTTTTCTAATACCGAATTAGTAACTTCGATATTCGAATTCTGGATCAGGCCATTTACCAGAACATCGCAGGATGCTCCAGAATTACCATTATTGGTCTTGTCGAAAACTTTCACTGTGGTATTGATACCCAGATTTATCGCCAGTCCTGCGCCCAGAGAACCAACATGAAGATTAGCGCTACCCTTCTTGAGCTTTTCTTTAAAGCCTGTTAAACCTGAGGTCTTGGAAAGAAACCCCGTAATATGACCTGGGCAAAAGGCCTTGCCTGTAGAAACAGCACGGGCTGTAACTACTGTCATAATGGTGGATTTATAGACACAATGAAATATAAAAATAACGTTTAATTAGTATAAGCGCGTTTAAACTAATAAACGTGGTCAAGTTTGGGAGAAGACTGCAACAGATAGGAAGTAGTTTTCTTGTTTCCTTGCCTAGCGAGTGGGTGAAAAGGAACAATTTAACGAAGGGAAACATGGTGCTAATTGATGTTAATCGCGATAATACGTTGTCCTTGTATTCATCAGATTTGGGGGAGGAAGAACTTAAGGAAGTAACAATTGTGTATTCATCTGGTTCTTTGGATACTATTGTAAACCAAATCTACGGGACATATCTCCTCGGATACAACATAATTCATATTAAGGGAAGTGAACAGATCGCGTTTGATCATCGAGATAGCATTAAGTATGCTGTGCGAAAACTTGCTGGATTGGAAATAATCGAAGAAGATAGTGCCAACATAATATGCCAGTTTTTACTCGATGCAGGAACATTGGATATAGAAAAGATTCTTAGACGCATGAACACAATTATTGCAGGGATGTACAAGGATACAATCGGCCTCCTTGGAAAAAGCAGTGAGTACAATGTAAGAAAATCTATAGTAAGTATGGATGCGGAAGTTGATCGTCAGTATTTTCTTCTAGTAAGACTAATACGCAGCGCAATGCTAGATCAGAAGCTTGCTACCAAACTTAACCTGACCAATATAGACATACTGGATTATCGAATTGCGGCCAATCACTTGGAAAATGCAGGAGACTACATCAAGGACTTTGCTAAGAGTTTACCACACCTGCAAAGCAAGGAGTTACTGGGTGAAATAACACAAGCTGGTATGCTCACAGTTAGGATGCAGGAAATATCAGTGGCAGCTTTTATAAATAATAACAGAACTGAGTCATCTGAAATAATGAATTTGTACAACAGATTTAACTTATTAATGGATAAGATAAAGAAGTTGTCTACAAATCGCAACTGGTTAGAAGAATCAACGCCTAGTATTTCGTTATTAAATTCTGTCTATTCAATGGACAAAATTGCTAGATGTTGGGTTGATGTTTCTGACTTAGTTAAGCCAGCA
>CAYTQD010000001.1:0-120626 GCA_964439995.1 uncultured Nitrososphaeraceae archaeon | reverse complement strand
AGCCACATCTTCCAGCCAAATTGGCAACCACAACTATTGTTGAATAATCATCCAAATACGATCTAATTTTAGATTCTGATCGAATCCCAATGGAACGTATCCTGTGGCTAGATGGATTCAACCATGGCCCGGAATCGATAAGAACTGAACTGGATTTGTAACTGCCTAGGTCCTTCCTATCATTGCTTATCAATATACAATCGCAGCCAAGTCTATCTTTCGAAGCTGGGGCTAGCCTAGCCCCAACCCCACCAACACCTACAAGTAGCAATGGATTTTGCATTCTTAGTAAATCATTATCGCACGTAAAATTTCCCTCTATCAAAATAGCTCTATCAAAATAGCTTATCTATTAGTTAAGAGTTTCGGTTCATTTGCTTAAGGGTGCACTCGATACTAGTCCGACTTTAGCATACAGGCGCGCAACGCATGCCTTGAGTATTCAAGAACTCTGACCTTGACTTTAGCCCCCAAAGGTATAGTGGTCTTTACTGCTTCATCGTCTTGGGAAATCAAGACCACTGGTTTGTAAGCATAATTCCTGCCTTGGACGAGGTTTTCTCCCACCTCGTCTATAATAACATCACCGGTCCACCCGATCCATAGGGAATTACGTTCCAAACTCAACTGCTTTACAAGCACGTCAAGCCGTTTGGTTCTGTCCTTGCAAATGTGACTAGGGACTTTTTTTTCAGAAGAAGCTAAAACACCAGGCCTCGCGCTGTATTTTGAGACATTTACAATGTCCGGTTTAGTCTCCTCTAGTAAATCTATAGTTTGCTGAAAATCTTTCTCTGTCTCTGATGGATAACCTACAATAATATCTGTCGCTATTGTTATACTAGGGATCTTTTCTCTAAAAATCCTTACTGCTTTCGAGAATGTTTGAGCTGAATGACCCCTTCTCATCTTACGCAATAATCTATTGCTGCCGCTTTGCACTGGGATATGTAGAAACTTCAATACTTTATCCTCGTGCAATAAAATTTCGAGGAGTGGACTCAATAACTGCGGAATGTACATCGGGTTCATCATGCCTATTCTTAGCCTGAAATCTCCATCAAGTCCACAACATTGTGACACCAATTCAGGCAAATTGGTACCGATATCTCTGCCATAACATCCATTATCGGTTGACGAAAGCCAAATTTCCTTACAGCCTTGGATGAGGTCTGCCTCTACCTGCTTTACTATGTCTCCCGGTCTATAGCTTCTCAAACCGCCCTTGACTAACTTTGTTTGACAGAAAGAACATTCACTCAAACAGCCGCTGCCAATCTGTACTATACTAACCACTGGATTGATGCGTATCTTCGGTAACGCAGTCTTTTGGAATGCTTTATCCTCTTCAAGCTCCACCCGTTTCCTGCCTGAAATGGCAGAGTGTACAACTTCTGTTATTTTATTAATAGTGTCAGGTCCGATCAAACTTGCTTGAGGATTAACAACTTCGACTTTGGGCCTGTCAGCCTTAGGGAAACAACCCGCTACAATTAACGGTATACCTGATTCAGAAAGTCTTGATATCCTATGTAACATCCTATGCTCAGTCGAATCTTTGACTGAACAGGTCACGATAATGCTAACTGAGGCATCACGTAGTACCTCGGAAATCTGGTAGCCTTCATTTTTTAGCATTCCTGAAATAATTTCAGAATCGTTAATGCTTGAGGAACAACCATATGTTTCTATCCAAAACTTCCTCGGGCCTACCGTTGAGTCTCTATTTAGAGGAAGAGTCAACTCTTTATCTAGAACCGAAGGTTCCATAAGACCACAATCCTTTGAGTGTAGACTCTATTAAACTGATCCGGCGGATAGTAATCAGAAAAAGATGGCTCAGCAATGATTATTCCTCTCCCCTTAGTATTCCTGATTCTATGACGGAAGTCGTGGCGGAGATTAGTTTGTCCAAGTCTTGATTATCATGAGCCTCTGAAAAGCAGCCCATCTTACATGGAAGAAAAAATATATCATGTTTAGCCAACAATGACAAATGATATCTATTTAGCAGTTTCTGGTTCGACGCTGCTGCATCGTAGGCGTCATTCACTCCATTCCTCTTGTTCCCATCCTTTCTGAGAAAATGAGTCATGAAAAGAGAGCCGGTTCCTGTCACCTTTGCATTAATTTTCGAATCATTAAATAAGCTTGTAAGTCTTTTTCTTGCTTGATCTCCCAAGGCGTTTAGTCTGGTGTAGATCTGCTTGTTTCTTTTGAGATAGCTTAGTGTTGCTAACCCCGCGCTCATAGTAGCTGGGTTTGCTGAAAAGGTTCCACCCCCTATGGAACATCGCTCATCCTTCCGTTCTCTTTTAACTGGGTCTGCTAGCGTCATTATTTCTTTGTTCCCACATACGAGACCTACAGGTAATCCCCCACCCATAATTTTCCCTAGCGTAAATACGTCGGGTTCAAGTCTGTAGATACTCATAGCACCATGGATTGAAACCCTAAACCCCGTTACGATTTCGTCAAGTATGAAAACACTTGAATTTCGCTTCGCAAATTCTTGCAATCCTACCAGATAGTCACGAGTGGCTGGTACGCATCCTCCTGCGCCGAGAACAGGCTCAATAATTATACCCGCCAAGTCATCCCTTCTAGACGCCAGGATCTTTAATGACCGGTCCAAGTCATTAAATGGTATTGATTCGACAAATTGTTCTTCCTCTTGAATTAATCCTAAACTTTCCTCAGATTCGAAGGGATAGTTCACAGCCTGCAGTAAAGTCGTGTTAAACCCATGCCAACCCCCAATTACCTTCCCAATCACCCTCTTCCCGGTCGCTGCTCGAGCCAGACGGACGGCATACATAGCGGCTTCTGAACCTGTGCTAGAAAATCGCATCAGTTCCGCCATAGGCATCAGCTTTTGAATTGTTTCAGCTAACTTCACACTTAGGGCGTTTGCAGTACCAAACAGTACCCCGGATTTTGCTTGTCTATAAAGTTCTGAAGTTACTACACTATGGGAATGACCCAGAAGTAGGGCCCAATGGCCCATCCAGTAGTCTGTATATTTATTGCCGTCAATATCATACAGGAAATTTTTCACTGCTTTCTGCACGAAGAAAGGGTAGGGCCTGAAGAAGCGAATGTTATGATTTACTCCTCCAGCAAAGACCAGTTGGGAACGATTATACAACTTCCTAGATAGATTCGTCTTCATTTGATAGTCCGATAAATACTCGTCTAATTTCATATGACTTTATCAACGAAGACTCCGGGGGATTCTTTTATTTGTTTGGAGCTCATTTCTTTCTTGTTAGTGACTGCTGAAAAGTCGGTGAATCGTTAGATGTTATAGATCGTTAGTAGAGCGTTAATAGGACTTTAATAAGTTATGAGTCGTTAGTAGAGAAGGTTTATATTCTAATTATGTGACATTTGTGTGAACGTAATTTATAAGGCGGCGTCAGTGAGGAAATTTTGGTCGTAGCGCCATTTTGTGATCCACTGACCTCCAGTTGCGCTCATAATATGGAGATTCGATGCCATCATTGAATCTGACGTTGGTCACACGACCCGCACAATAAGCAATATAACAAAGTCATCCGGCCGTACTCTTATTTGTACAACTTAAATCCTTTAAAACAGAAGGATTGACTCCGGTTGATCCTGCCGGACCCGACTGCTATCAGAGTGAGATTAAGCCATGCGAGTCAACGTATGAATAATACGTGGCGAACGGCTCAGTAACACGTAGTCAACATGCCCAGAGGACGTAGATAACCTCGGGAAACTGAGGATAAACTGCGATAGGTCATAATTACTGGAATGTGTTATGGCTCAAATCTATATGGCCTCTGGATTGGACTGCGGCCGATCAGGCTGTTGGTGAGGTAATGGCCCACCAAACCTGTAACCGGTACGGGCTCTGAGAGGAGGAGCCCGGAGATGGGCACTGAGACAAGGGCCCAGGTCCTATGGGGCGCAGCAGGCGCGAAACCTCTGCAATGGGCGAAAGCCTGACAGGGTTACTCTGAGTGATTCCCGCTAAGGGGATCTTTTGGCACCTCTAAAAATGGTGCAGAATAAGGGGTGGGCAAGTCTGGTGTCAGCCGCCGCGGTAATACCAGCACCCCGAGTGGTCGGGACGATTATTGGGCCTAAAGCATCCGTAGCCGGTTTTGCAAGTCTTCCGTTAAATCCAGCTGCTTAACAGATGGGCTGCGGAGGATACTACAAGGCTAGGAGGCGGAAGAGGCAAGCGGTACTCAATGGGTAGGGGTAAAATCCTTTGATCCTTTGAAGACCACCAGTGGCGAAGGCGGCTTGCCAGAACGCGCTCGACGGTGAGGGATGAAAGCTGGGGGAGCAAACCGGATTAGATACCCGGGTAGTCCCAGCTGTAAACGATGCAGACTCGGTGATGGGTTGGCTTCGAGCCAACCCAGTGCCGCAGGGAAGCCGTTAAGTCTGCCGCCTGGGGAGTACGGTCGCAAGACTGAAACTTAAAGGAATTGGCGGGGGAGCACCACAAGGGGTGAAGCCTGCGGTTCAATTGGAGTCAACGCCGGAAATCTTACCGGGGGCGACAGCAGAGTGAAGGTCAAGCTGAAGACTTTACTAGACAAGCTGAGAGGAGGTGCATGGCCGTCGCCAGCTCGTGCCGTGAGGTGTCCTGTTAAGTCAGGTAACGAGCGAGATCCCTACCGCTAGTTGCTATCATCACTCTCAGGAGTGGTGGGGCTAATTAGTGGGACCGCCGCCGCTGAGGCGGAGGAAGGAGGGGGCTACGGCAGGTCAGTATGCCCCGAAACCCTCGGGCCACACGCGGGCTGCAATGGTAAGGACAATGGGTTCCGATTCCGAAAGGAGGAGGCAATCCCTAAACCTTACCTCAGTTATGATTGAGGGCTGAAACTCGCCCTCATGAATATGGAATCCCTAGTAACCGCGTGTCACTATCGCGCGGTGAATACGTCCCTGCTCCTTGCACACACCGCCCGTCGCTTCATCGAAGTTGGCTTTTGGCGAGGTGGTGCCTCATTGACACTATCGAACCTGGGGTCAGCAACGAGGGAGAAGTCGTAACAAGGTGGCCGTAGGGGAACCTGCGGCCGGATCACCTCCTTAGAGTCGAGGCTGGATGGCAGAGTTATATTGTGTGTAAAGGGTTGTGTGATCATTCAATATGCAATTCTTTCTGATAAGCAGAAAGGATGAAGGATGTAGTGGACATAAGTCTACGATGATCGTCATGTATATAACTGATAATAACTGCGCTATGGTTGATGTTAAACAAAACATCATCTCGACAGAAGAATTTGTATAGCTAATGGTAGAACGCAAAATTAGTTCGCGTAAAACCAAAGGACTTTAGAACAACTATCATATACTGCCGTCACGGATTGGCGAACTTGGAACTGGTGCAAAGACGCCGGTTGGTGGATGACTTGGCTTGATAAGCGATGAAGGACGTGGCAAGCTGCGATAAGCTTGGGGTAGGTGCATGCGACCGTTGAACCCAGGATTTCCGAATGAGGTCTCTTCTTAGACTCCCCTGCTTACGCTTGGGAGGGCGAACTGTCCGAAGTGAAGCATCTGAGTAGGACGAGGAAAAGAAATCAATTGAGATTCCGCTAGTAGCGGCGAGCGAATACGGAAGAGCCTAAACTGAATCTGTTATGGTAACATTACAGAGATGTGGTGTGTTGTAGCGATTAGGATGCTACTCTTGGAGCCGAAGTGCTCTGGAAAGTGCTGGCAAAGAGGGTGATACCCCCGTAAGCAAATGAGGGTAGGATTCTGCTATAACTTGAGTAACTGGCCTTGACAGTGGCCAGTGACTATGGGTGAAAGTAGCATCTAAGGCTAAATATTCATCAAGACCTATAGTATACTAGTACCGTGAGGGAAAGTTGAAAAGTACCCCGGAAGGGGGGTGAAAAGCGCCTGAAACCAACCGGTTACAGACGTGTATGGCTCGAAAGGATTTAGGTGGAGGCCCCGCAAGGGGCTGAAGCCTGCTAGAGTCATATGTTCCGTCTAGAAACACGGGCCAGGGAGATTGCTGTTATGGCGAGCTTAACCTTATTCAGAGGGAAAGCGAAGGGAAACCGAGTTCGCGCAGCTTCGGCGAGGCGAAGGATCTGAAAGGGTCTTCAGTCATAGCAGTAAGGCTAGAAACCGGACGATCTAGTCCTGGATAAGACGAAGGCGGGCGAAAGCCCGCTGGAGGTCTGCAAGGGTCCTGACGTGCAAATCGGTCCCCTGATCTGGGATTAGGGGTCAAAAACCAATCTAGTCCGGTGATCGCTAGTTCCCGCCGAAGTGGATCGTAGTCCTGCCTTAGTGGAGATGGCTTGTTCTGTAGAGCACCGATCGGGTGGTAAGGGCCTGAAAAGGCTCACCATCCATTCGAACTCCGAATGTACAAGCGTCCGAGAAGCTAGGAGGCGGGTTTATGTGGGGTAAGCCTCATAACCGAAAGGGGGACAACCCAGACTAAAGTTAAGGTCCCCAAATGTCTGCTAAGTGTCAAACAAAAGGGTGTCTTGGAGCAGAGACAGCAGGAAGGTAGGCTCAGAAGCAGCCATCCTTTGAAGAGTGCGTAACAGCTCACCTGCCGAGCTCGGAGGCCCCGAAAATGGACGGGGCTCAAGCAGACTACCGATACTTTAGACCGCCAGCGAGGCTGGTGAGTGGTAGGCGGGCGTAGTGGTTGGGCAGAAGCTGGGCTGTGAAGTCCAGTGGACCAATCAACTATTGCAGATCCTGGTGGTAGTAACAGCATAGCCGGGTGAGAATCTCGGCGACCGTAAGGGCAAGGGTTTCCCGGCAATGCGTCGTCAGCCGGGAGTTAGCCGGTCCTAAGAGCAACCTCAACAGAGTTGTCCGAATGGGAAACTGGTTAATATTCCAGTGCCTTGAAAGATCGTTATTACCAGCCTGTTGCTTCAGGATAGGGTGATCAGAACCGTCGTTCTGTCCAAGTATTCTAGTCCTAGGGAGTGCCGTAATGGCGAGAACTGGGACGAGGTGCGAGTGGCCTTCCGCAAGGAGGGTTCACCTGAATCCAGGAGACATTGAAAGCAGGAACTGGGAGATCTTTCAAGACCGTACCGAGATCCGACACTGGTGCCCTGGATTAGTAGTCTAAGGTCTGTCGGGCATACCGTAAGGCGAGGGAACTCGGCAAAATAGCTCCGTACCTATGGTATAAGGAGTGCCTGCAGACTTTGCGAGGAGCAGGTTCTGCAGGTCGCAGTGACAAGGGGGTCCCGACTGTTTAATAAAAACACAGGTGGTCGCTAGTCCGAAAGGATGAGTATGGCCTCTGTATCCTGGCCAGTGGCGGTACCTAAAACCTGGGTTCAACCGGGCTAAGGGCCGCTAAACGCCGGGAGTAACTCTGACTCTCTTAAGGTAGCCAAATGCCTTGTCGGGTAAGTTCCGACGTGCATGAATGGAACAACGAGGGCCCCGCTGTCCCCGCCTGCAGCCCGGTGAAGCCACATAACGTGGACGAACAGTCCACGAACCTCTGTCGGGGAGAGAAGACCCTGTGGAGCTTTACTGCAGCCTGTTGTTGCGATATGATTGCGGATGCAGAGAGTAGCTGGGAGCCTACGAAGTCAACCCTCCGGGGTTGATGGAGGCGAGAGTGGAACACCAGCCATCTGTAATCGTATTGCTAACCCGTTCTTACGGGGACATCGGCAGGTGGGCAGTTCGGCTGGGGCGGCACCCCCTTGAAAAAGTATCGAGGGGGCCCAAAGATTGGCTCAGGCGGGACAGAACTCCGCCGGTGAGGGCAAAGCCAAAAGCCAGTCTGACTGGATTCCCAACAATAAGGGATTCAGAGGCGAAAGCCGGGCTTAGCGATCCATCATGTCCCCACTATTGGGGGCTGGTGGTGACAGAAAAGTTACCCTAGGGATAACAGGCTCGTCGCGGGCGAGAGCTCCCATCGACCCCGCGGTTTGGTACCTCGATGTCGGCTCTTCCCATCCTGGTTCTGCAGCAGGAGCCAAGGGTGGGGCTGCTCGCCCATTAAAGGGGAACGTGAGCTGGGTTTAGACCGTCGTGAGACAGGTCGGTCTCTGCCTGACAGGGGCGCGGTTGTCTGAGGGGAAGTTGCCCCTAGTACGAGAGGAACAGGGCAGCGCAGCCTCTGGTCTATCAGCTGTCCGACCGGGCAAGCTGAGCAGCTAAGCTGTTTAGGATAACTCCTGAAAGCATCTAAGGAGGAAGCCTTTCCCGAGAAAAGACATCCTTCCGAGAGGAGTAGGGCGGCTATAGAAGATAGCGTTGATGGAATGGAGGTGTACGCATCAAGCTTAGGCGAGGTGTTCAGCCTGCCATTACCAATAGCCCAAGGCACCTGGAAACTATCAACCAATTGGTGTGAGCTGTACTGATTAGTTAGCTTAATCCTTTGGTACGCAAAGAACTAAGTTGAATGTGAACCATGGTGTGCATGCTGGCCACGTTTTTATCAGTTTTATACATGGCAATCATGTTTTTTTACGGTTTAATTTCGCATGCAAACCTTCACTTAATTCGATTTCCCGAGTGTACAAAAGGGTGAGCGGAAAGAGAAAGGAGGTAAGACTTAGCAAAAAATATATCAACCTAGCTACTCAACCTACTTGGGAATTTTTAGAGTTTAATTAGACATGTCTTTTATAGTATGCCTGTCTCATAGAGAAGACGTCGACGGTATCTTATCAGCAGCGCTGATAAAGGCAGCATTTAAAAGCAAGCGAACTGATATCGTTCTGGCTGATTATGCTAATATCTTATCAAAGCTCCAAATAATCTTAGAAATGGCAGCAAATTCTGGTCCTTTACCGTCAACGTTTAATTCTCGAGGTTCTACAGTAAGTAGTAAAAAGCCTAAAAGGCTTTTCATTTGCGACCTAGGTCTTAGCAAGAAAACTCAGGATAAATTTGTCAGCCTCGTAAAAGAAATTATCTCATTAGGAGTCAAGGTAACATACTTTGATCATCACGATCTATGCGTCGAGCTAAAAAGAGAACTACGAAAAAATGGCGTTACGCTATTTCACTCCGTAGAAGAGTGCACTTCTGTCCAAATATTCTACAAGTACAAAAGGAAAGTGGCTTCTCACGCAGCATTTTTTGCAGCATCAGCGGCCCTTACCGACTATATGGAGCATAGACCTTTGGCATCAGTCTTAGCGTCGAGATGGGATAGACAGTTTTTGATGCTGGAAGCAACTGTTCTATCGTATATTATCTCTGCAAACCAGCAAAGTGATGAATTTCTAGTTAAGGCAGTTGATACCTTGTCAAAGATGAAGTATCCTCATGAAATAGAGGGAGGATTTGCGACAGCAGAACGTTTCGCGAAGAAAGTCGCCGAGGGAGTCGAGGCTATTCAGAGGTCCCTTGTTACCAGGAAAAATGTTGCGTATGCCCATAGCGTTTCCGATTTGTCAGCCAGCGTAATAGTCAATTTTGTTCTTGGCATATCTGAAAAACCTGTAGCTATGGTATACCGACCTAAGAATGAAATAAATTCCTATATAATTTCGATACGAGCTTCAAAGGCTTGTAAAGTTCACCTAGGCCGAATTGTAAATGAAGTAGCTTCAAGCTTGGGCGGCACAGGAGGCGGGCATGAAAAGGCTTGCGGAGCTATGGTGCCAATCGATAAATTGGAGGAATTTATTAAATCTATTGACAAACGGGTAACGGCCATCGAAAGTTAGAATAAGCCTAAAATAATTAGCCCTTGACGGCTAGGACTAAATATGAATAAATAAATATATAGGTAACCATCTTATCCGACTCTGAGCTGAGTCTGTCATACACAAAGTCATTCAACTACTATACTATTTCTCTTGTAATCTCAATCACCTTTTCAATTCTTTTTCTAGGAACCTGCAATATTATCCATAACGAAGCCTATGGAGACGGTCTTACAGCGGAGAATCTTCCTCCTGCTACAGTGGGAGATAGGGAGGCGGGTATGTTCGTAAAAATTAGTCCCCCTATCCTCACGACAGAGAGCCAGGAAAATGCTTTCCTTCAATTCCGATTGTTTGACGAGAGAAACAATGAGACAATTCAACATGTAACATACGAGATAGCCATCAGAAAAGCTAACGATTCAGCGGATTCTCGGCCTCTGTTACGAGATTTCTTTCACGCTCACGATGGATTACTGACAATAAAGGTTGATCCCACCGAAACTGGTGAGATTCAACTATTTGGAACAAGGGATCCATTTCAGAATGCTTTGCTAGCCGACCCGGGGGGGACAGTAAATATCCGAGGCCCTATACTTACTGAAGGGGGATTATACCATATACAGGTTAATATTTTCGCGATTGATAATGACAGAAATATCTTTCTTCCAGAAAATGCGCCAAGGTTTGACTCTTTTCTAAGTATTGGTGACGTTACGGGTCACAATTTGACTTACAACGGCCGGGATTTCAATAGCACTCTAATATCATATTATGATGAGATTGATAACTTTGAGTATAACCCTGAAACGCAGGAGATCTCCTGGTCAATGCCATTTAACTGGAATACTACAAGAATACAGGAGCAAAATATTTTTGTACATGAGGAGATAAAACTCCCAGATGCCTTCCTAGAAGCCGTCGGCGCCTCTACATCCCCCGCAGTTTTTAGTGCAAAGGTAAACGACCAGCCTTTAATAGGGAGAGCCTTGGCAGTTGATCCTTTCACTGCGAATGATACGATCATAGTACATTACTTAATTAACAAGAATCAGATCCTTGATTTGGGGGCCAATCTAACCAGAATTAGTACTGCTGATAACAATGTTAGTGGAATCTCAATGGCCAACGATACTACTATGTTCTTTAGTTTAGTTCCTAGAACAGAAAACATTACCCAATCTACTTCATCGGATCTCACTACTGACACGGGAGGAATCCACGCCGCAGTATCTTGGGAGCCTAAACAGCTGAGAGCAGGTAATGAGTCTACTATTTACATAAATTTCTCCGATGCCTTTTCTGGTGAGCCTATGAACGCGGATGTAATTTACGGTATGTCGATTCTGGATATCAACGGGACTGAGGTTTCGAGACTTAGCAATCTTACAGCGGTTAATGCAACAGACTCACGAACAGTGTCTTTCCCAGCTGATGCAATATATCAAATAGAGATAGAGGTGGCAGGTACGCTTCGAGGTGACCAAAGCTCCCCTGATACGACTCGAAGCGGCATTGCCAGGGGTTATGTAGTCGTGCCAGAGTTTTCCCAATCTTCGTCGAGTCTTTTGGTTGTGGGGGGTCTTCTAGCAGGACTCCTGATTGCGTTACGGTGGCGTCAGAGACAAAAGTCTTTGAGATAGTTGTTATCAATCCTGATGGAAATAAGAATTGTATATGTAGTATGATATGAAGCCAATCACGACTCATAACGGATGAAGGAGAGGAAAGACATAGAAAACTTAAGAACATTTAGCAGGTGATAGGGGCCGGACTAAACGATATGGAATTTAAGCGAGATTATTTTTACGATGAGCTGTCTAAAAGGCTATATCACGAGGTGGAGTGGAAGCTTAGGACTCAGCCACAGCATAACTCTAGCAGGGTTATGATAGAACTTGCTACTTTTAGTGTGGCAGAAAGCTACGTAACGTCCAAAGTGGTAAATAGGCATGGAGATACTGTTAAGGTGAATATTGAAGGGGGTCGCCTTGGAATCGACCTGCAAGAGACCCTACTTGAACCTAGAGGGCAAAAACTAACACATGCATATCTAGTTACTGATGTGAAACAGGATGCAACTGACTCTTCTGACGACAATCGAGGGCAGTCTAGGACTCCGGCGTGGCGCCAACAATGTAATACGACGACTAGGACCCTCGTCAGGTGTCTTCCAATCCTAGGAGTCAAGGACTGGCTACTAATATATGAAGATACTCTTTTTCTCTTAGCAGTAAAGGATGCGTATGAAGAAATAGAAATAATTGCATTTCCTGACTCTTAGACCTTTTAAACGATACTGACCGCATAATGCGCCAACAGGAATGCCTAGCGGTTCATAGGTAAATCGAATTATCCCCTACCTCTTTGAGACCGGTTTTCAACCTCTGGAAACAGCGTAGAAGGTAAGAGGCCAGATCATTTAAATTCCATGATGTCCGTAAACTAGTTACATCGACCAAACCGATGGGGAACAAAAAACCTGATAAAGTGCTAGAAGCACTTTATCAGGTTATATCTATACGTGTGCACATTCATGCCTTATTCGGTGATCGGTTTTCTGTCACGTTAGTTTACCCATATACAGTAACTAGCATGGCCTATCAGTCAGGCGATGAAGATATAATAACGCGACAGGCCATACAGAGCGAGGTTGTTACTTTTTTCATGTGGTGGAGTTTTTATCGCACCAGTGTAATTAGCTGACGGAATTTCAAATCTCTGGAACCTGCTTGGCACGAGACAACAGAAGCTATTTTAACCCTTACTACATTATACTATAGGAATGAAGGCGGTTTTCGAATATTGAGTGGTGGCGGAAACAGAGGATTTGTATCTCAGCAGCTCATGTGGATAGCAATCTCGCTATGCATAAGTCTAGCTATATCCGTTATAGTGCCATTCCCATTCTCACTCCCACTAATAATTGGAGTATTCATTCTGCTAAGCTTTTACATGAGAAAAAGAGCCATGAGAAAAATGGGAATGTCAGGGGCGTCTCTCTTCGGTGGTAGCTCCAGTTCACTAAACTATTACTGTATGAGTTGTGGAACTAAACACAATCAAGCATCGTGTCCCAGGTGCGGATCGAAAATGAAACGGGTCGGATCGTAGTAATAACCAAGCAGTATATATAATATTATCGAACCGGATGACTATTGAAGATCAGTTACACTCAGAAGTTGTTGTTTTACGTAAGTATTGTTGCTAAACCATAGTAACGATTAATAATAACCTATAGTAGGTTACTAGTGGATTTGAAGCAAGTTGAACTCCTAAGGATATTGATTGAGGAAAAGGCCGTTGTAAAGCTCTTAAAAACGATCGGAAATAGAGAATACCCCACCAGGAAATTGTTAAAAAAATTAGGAGCTTATGGATATGGTCATAAGCTACTATTGAGGGCAGAACGAAAAGGCCTAGTGGAAAGGACGACTGCGAAAAACAAGATTCAAAACAGACTAACTCCAAATGGCAAGAAAGTGCTCAAGCTGGCCAAAGAAATTGGCGTGTGAGGTATTACATATACCAATATGGAAGTCAAGACTTAACCCATCTGCAGTGCTTGGACTGAAGCTCATACAAGCAAACTGAATAATAGATGTCACTCGACTAGTCCTCTCCGTACCCTGAGACAAGTTCAGAGATTTTATCAGCCCATGCTGTTGCCTTTACGATTCCACTGGCTACAAGAATGCCTTTCGCTCCTAATTTCAGAGCACTTCTTACATCTGCAGAGTCAGCAATCCCAGCTCCACAAATTACCTTCACTTTTTTGGAAACTTCTGCTGCGGCTTTAATGGAATCTGTGACAATTGACGGATTTTCTTTAGATACTGCTTTTCCAGAGCCAATGAGCTCAGGTGGTTCGATAGCAATATAGTCTGGCTCGAATGTCGCAAAGCTATAGACTTCTGAGGACGAGCGAGCACACACAACCGATACCATTTGTAGTCTTCTTAGTCGATTAACTAAACTCCGTATGGTTTCAGGACTTTCAATTCGGTGTTCGCTGTGGTTTATAATAGAACCAAGCGCGCCGAAGGACTGAGCCATTTCAGGTACAAAAAACCCAGTAGTCGAACCTTCCTTTATATCATCAAGATGCTGAGCAAAAACCGGTATACCGACATTTTCTACTACTAATGACAAAGCTGGCTGGGGAGACGCAACCACAATTTGTACCCTCCTATTAATCGATTCTGATACTTCCTGAGCTGCCTTGGCTAACTCGACACTTTTTCTTCCTGCTACCTCAGGATAGTTCTTAAAATTTATAATAAGAATAAGATGTTGTCCTAGTCTCATCGTAAAAAAGAATTAATCCTTGCATGTGCTTGCTTTCACCCGTTCTTTTTTGTTGTTTTCTTTTTGGGGTCAGTGTTCATACTGATATAACTTGAATTTGGTTTTGCTTTCTTACTAATATCGTTATGCAATATCGCCCCTGCTCTTTTCCTGCTCCTTGTCTGAGCAGATCTTGAAGTTGACTTGACCTGCGTTACTCCCAAATCTTCAAATTTTTCATTTAATTTAGACATCCTCGCCTCATATCCTTTATTGTATTCAAGCTCTTCAGGAACGAGTGTCGATGGATGAATGAAACCTTGATTTCTAATAATCATTGCTCTTTCGGCCGCTCTGAATCTTTGCAGTTCCCAGTCTGCTGTACCAAATCCATCGTGTGGTCCTGTCAGTTTTCCATTATGCATACTAAAAACTAAACAACATACGATAGGAATGGAGTAGTTCAAACTTGCTGCAGAGTTAAGCTTTACTGGCATCAATGGCATATGATGGCTTCCTCTAGTATTCCCAGCGACATAATAGGGTTCATTGAACGCACTTCCTACTTCTTCAGTTGCTGGAAAGCTCTTCTGAGTTCTTACTATAGCAATAGGGTCATCCTTTCCGACATAAGTGCCCGCTATGTTATGCAGCCTATCCGTTGAAGCAGATACTATTTGGTCTTTTCCATCAGCAGACATCACCGAATGCACTACATATCTTCCAGGATACATCAGAGCAGCTTCAAGTTCTGCTTTATCTTCCCACATCTTGAGGGTTGCAATCCTGCCAGACATTACATCCATTACTCTGAAGGTCACGCCGGCAGCCAGATCTTCGTTAATAAGAATGCCGGTATTACTGCGAGCATCTATAAATGTTCTCCATAAGGGAAAGTTAAATGCACCAGGTTCAGTCTTATCAGCAGCAAAAATGCAAAAGACTTCGCTCGGCCTTTCCTCCATTTCAATTTCTGCTACGCCTGGCCCCATTCCTTTTACATTACCAGAAAATGAATCCTTTAATAGGTCTTGTCCAGCACCGTACAGGCCTTGTTCTTTTGCAACTTCGGTGCCTTCCTTGAACGCATCCCATGCCACTTTGTGAATTTCTTCACTATCGACGCCACGGGTATGACTCATGATGATGTGGATATCGTCACCGCTGTACCCGACATAATAATCAATCAAGAGATTTCGACTTTTTTTAGAAACATGGCTTCTCACAGTTTCCACAAGTTTCTCGCTTGGACGGGTATGGCCACCTATTGCCCCGATGTCTGCCTTAATTGCTGTTAAAGTTAATCGCATATTAGTTATCTCAGGGATAATGTATATGTACTAAAGTTAAACCTTTCCTTCCCTCGCGATACCCAAAAAAAACAAGATAGCTCCTCTCAGCTGTAATCCACGTAATATTTGTAACGCTTTTCGACTTCCTTGTTGTTCCCTAATAATACGTTTTTTATTTCAGATTCGAGAATTTGCTTTGCATAATTTCTGAACTGATGGGCCTCGGGGGTTTGGGGGAACACAGAGAGAGTATATTCAAAATGCTTCATGAACTCAACCGCCTTATGCCGAAATTCTTCTCTCGTCGGCCGTTTATTGTTTTCCAATTTAAACCAACTCGTAGCGCATGCTGTAGAGTAAATTTTTGCCAAATCCTCTACCAACCTTTCTATTTCGAAATAATCAGGCATAGCTTATTATCTGGTTATACTAGATTTAAAAATCAATTTGTATCCTCAGAATGGCAAGCCAGCCTGAACATTATCACCAGGAAGAACAAATCTATTGAATGGCTTTGGCACAGCGACTGGACGATGACTGGTCAATTTAGTGGATTCATATTAGGAATCATAGTCTCAATTCTTATGGAGTCGATTTATGAATTAGAAAGCATAATCTCCACTCTAGGGGATAACGATTACTTTGTAGACTTTTTAAATACAAAAAGCCTTGAAGCAGGGCTTATTAGGCTTAGGCGAGGCCAAGAAGATACACAAACAACCCACCCAAAGGATGAGCTTTATTTCGTAATTGAAGGAGAAGGTTACCTTCGAGTCGATGGAAAAAGTCATAGAATACGTAGGGGGTCAACAATCTTTGTCCCATCTATTTCAAAACATAACTTTTATGGAAACCCCGAAGACTTGATAGTACTGTACGTCTTACCGAAGAGGTGAGGGGGGCATCATGCTCTATGCGCATCTATGCCCTGTTAACGTCTATCACCGTGACAAATAATCTGGAGGCGAAGCCATCTCGTCAACAAGGCCTCATTTTTAGGCAGGGTATCGATCTCCTGTGATAATGTCACTTGCCTTACGTTCTCTCTCACCTCTACGAATCTGTACTTCTCATCTCTGGGTAACTGAAATTTTGATATGTACGCCTGACCTCAATATAGATACCATGAAAATACTTCTTTAACAACGGGAATCAATTCAAGTACACCACAGGCATTAAAAGGGAAAGCTAGAAATCTGTGTTCCCTTTAAAGACTCAAGATGCCAATCACGGATGCGGCTAAAAAACAGATTGCACAACAACGAAGGCTGTTCTTTAAAATTTGCTTCAAATGCGGCGCTAAGAACCCTATGTCTGCAGAAAGATGTAGAAAGTGCCATAGCGATGCTATGCGGCTAAAAAATAGAGGTTTGGGTGCCAAAAGGTAGTTTCTTCCATTTCCCACTATGCTAAAGGTGAAAATAGTGGGAAGATTAAAATCCTTCTTCAAGTAATTGGACTTGATTTATAGATTTCATGGCAAAGTACCCCAAAGTCGTTCTCACAGCAGACCGTACACTCATGTCTCCTTACAGAGGGATATCACTAGCATCTTTTTTTGGCTGCGCACCCGCGATCGACGTCAATAGAAACCACAATTCCTTCTGGTATCATGTATTTGGAAATCAGGTTACTCCTCGTCTGCTTTTTGACTTTATATGCAATCCTATACCTCATACTAAGGGTGTAGCCAATTATGCTCCGTATGGCCTCCGGAAAGTGGAGGCATCGCTCATAAGAGATGGTTACAGTAGAGAAGACGTTGTTGTAGCCCACCCAGACCAAGTAGAAAAGTTCATTGGTCCATCCACAGAAGTGGTAGGGACTTATGAGATGGATCCGCTTGGAATGGGTCCTGTTACAATGACCTTCACGTACGGAAGAAAGCAGATGTCTTTCGACGAGTTTTACAGCAGGGATTTGCACCTGCGAATAAAAGCAGCCAAAGAAAAGAATGAAAGCAATGCAAAAATTATTGCGGGCGCCTCCGGAACGTGGCAGTATAATTATGACCCAGCCAAGATCGAAGAGTACGGATTGTACGGCATAGTAGAAGGCGATATGGGAGGCATTGGCCCAGAGATGGACGGAGCTGGTGGCGCATTTTTTGATGCGCTGGTAAACGGCGAAATGGAGACAGCTAATCCTTTCAGGAAGAGCAAATTCAAAGTCGAAGTCAAGGAATTCAACAGAGATAACACGAAGTATCATGGAAGATTCATTCATTACCACGACGAGCCCTCGGTAGAAGAGATTCCTGCCATTATAAACCCAAGTATGCACGGAATGGTTGAAGTAATGAGGGGCTGCGGGCGCGGTTGTAAATTCTGTGATGTTACTCTAAGACCTTTAAGGTATTATCCTGTTGAAAAGGTACAGAAAGAGATTGAGATTAATATGAAATACGGAGGTGCAAAGAATGCATGGGTGCATAGTGATGATATTTTTGTATATGGTATGAACCCTCGTACGACCAAGAATATGCAACCAAATAGAGAAGGATTAGAAGAATTATTCAATGGAATCATGGCTACGGGAATCGAACACACCAATCCCACCCATGGGACCCTTGCTGGTGCTATAGCCGATGAGAAGCTTATTCCCAACATTTCTAAGATAATCAGGGCCTCTCCTGCAAATCACATAGGAATTCAGTGTGGATTTGAAACGGGAAGCATCAGGCTAATTGGTAAATACGCCGATAGGAAGCTTGCTCCGTTCAAACCACCAGAATGGCATTGGGTTGTAAAGAATGCTGTTAAGACCCTGAATGAGAACTATTGGGTTCCCGCATTCACACTTATCATGGGATTGGACAATGATGAAACCGAGGAAGATAGCTGGGAAACGATTGGGTTAATCCATGAACTTGAAACCGAGCAGCCAGAATCCAAATTCACCACAACTCCTCTCACCTTTGTCCCTATTGGATTGCTAGAAAAATCTGAGTTCTATGACATAGGGAATAGGATGGATGCACCTAAATTGGGAGTAATGTACAAGACTTGGCAGCATAACTTTAGACATGGTATTCAGAAATTTATGCATAAGGTGGGACGAGATAATCCCATTAAGAATCTGTTTTTTGCCGGGCTAGCAAGGACACTGGGCGATGTTCCGCTGAATGCCATGGAGAGATATGCACGAAGGAAGGGTCCTGAGCATGAAAGGGTAATTGAGAAGATAAAGTCAAGGTATTGGTAGTTCAGGTGTCGTAAATGTGAAGAGCAGCTACCGCCGTAAGTTATAAAGGAAGATCGAATCAGTACAACTAAGTTGGGGAATATCCGCAATAGCCGCGGTTATAGCTATGAACACTTGTTGGTCCGGAGGCTGAATAACACATCATGGATTGCTAGGAGGTTAGGTGGGTCGAGTACGGGGCTGCCGGACATAGTGGCGGTCAACAACAAGGACGCAACATTACTTTCCATAGAAGCTAAATCTGGTACCGGAGATGCTTTGTATGTAAGAGCTGATCAAATAAGACGATGTCTGCTGATAAGGGATATGTTCGGATACTACAAAAGGAAGCATGTGATATTGGCCTTTAAATTCATGCGAAAAAAAAGGGTCACTAGAAAAAGACAGGTCGTCTACGAAAAAAGAAAACTGATAGAATATTATAAGATTGGGGATAAACTACTTAAGCTACCTAGTACGCCAGTTCTGAAATGCACTTACAGCGGGAAGATATACGTAATACATAACGGAAAATGCATTGGGAAAGATTTACCGACTTATGTTATGCCGTTCCAAACGGAACGAGGCAAGTAGAGGGGTAGGCTAGACTTCGGTATGTTCGATATACCATCTGGCCATTTTTCCTGAGATGTCACATCATAAATTTTTTCCCTGAGTGTGCAGGCCTGATTGATGCGGAAGCTAGTTTTCTTTCTCAGGTGTTCTTAGCTACGTAGAGGTTAGTCGTAGAGGTTAGCCGTAACAGTTTTGTTATGGTTAGAACAGAAATGTAATGTGTCACCCCCATTTTCATTTAGTAACCTATTTAGGCGAAAGGAGAAGAAACCTTCAGAAGTAAGTCAGTCGCGAAAGTCCCTTGACAAATACTCCATCAATACTGATGTAGAACTTGATGAAACTGAATCCAGGATTGAGAGCCATGTTAATGGTAAAAGAATCTCCATTTCAGAGGCGCTAGAATTGTTGAAGAAAATGGATGATGAAGGAGTCGGCGATATGTTTAGAAGTCTGATTCCTATAAGGCAGTCCTTGGAGAATACTCTGCTATCATTAGGTAGACTAGCCGAGGAAATGGAGAATGAAAAAGTAAAATTAGAAGAGGAAAAGTTCAGGTCTGCAGTTGAGAGCTCAAGGAGGATACTGGTTTCCTCACTTAAGAAAGAAGTTCCATCAGATTATCCTACTCCAACGTCAATTCCTGAAGCAAAAAAATTTCAAGAACGCCTTGAATCGTTGATGGAGCGTTTCGGCGATGTAAGTAGTTCACATAATAAACTATTAACCACGTTTATGAAAAAGCAAACAGGCAAAATTAAAGCAGAATTCGATATAATATCAACTTTGCAGAAAAGTACTGACAAGATAATGGAAAGTTTTGAAGATGGGAGACAACCTCTATTGAATTGTATTTCTGTACTAAATAAGACGTCTCAGATGGTGGACTCGGTAAACCAGCAAGAAAATGAACTGCGGATGCTCAAAGATGAAATTTTGAGATTGGAAGCCGAAGACCAAGTAGTTGCTACTAGACTGGCTGGATTAGAAGGGTCTTCTGACTTTGAATCTACGTCTGAGGCCATAAAGGATATAGAGCGTGAACAACAAGAAGAGAAGGAGTTTCGCAAGTACCTAGAAGACCTGTTTAGCCCTGTGTCCAGAGCCTTAACAAAATATTCGTACGGGACATCAAAGACAACTTCCTACAAATTAAAAATTTTGATGGAGGAACCATGGAAGATATTTGAACAGTCAGGAGAGCAAAAAGGAGCAGATACAGAATACAGTGAGGACGCAAGTCGTGCCTTGGAGTCCTACAGCTCTCTTCTTCTCGATGTCCAGAGAGCAGTACGAACCGGAAAGATTACACTAAAGGATTCAGACAAAACTGCAAGGCATCTTCAATTAATAATTGAATCGCTCCCCGAGCTCCAGAAAAGGTTGGATCTGACGTCCTCACGATTAAAATCTTTTGAGCAGAAAAAAAATACTTCAGTTATCTCACTTGTAGAGGATATGAGAAAAAAATTGAGGGACAACAAAGCTACGCTAGAGAAACACAGATTGTATATGGAAAGGTTGGAGAATGAAATCACAGAGAGGAATAATAATTTACAAAGTACGTTGAGGAACTGCGAAGAATGTCTTTCAGGTGTGACTGGAAAAGACTACGTATTGGAGGTCGCAAGTGGGTAACGCTCCATGGATCGCTTGATATAAGGTTTCGAAAGTCTATGCTTGCTCTAATTTAACGCCAAAATACTGAGAAAACGCCTAGACCTGCGATCGCAAGGCCTCCGTATGCCAGATATGAGATCCCAAGCAGTTGGCCACCTACGGTTAAACCTATCCCGCTCGCAATCATAATTGCTTCCCCTATTCGTCTATCGTTCCTCATAAATAACTAAGAAATTGTGGCTTTATAAAAGCATATTCAACATTACGGTTACCGCCAATACGATTATCGAAAGCTCGACAATTTTAGGCAAGTACAAGAGTCAGACCAACCTACGTTACATGCTATGTGTTAGTTACCCAAACCGTATTCAGACCACCTCTTATCCACATACGATTTTGTGCGACTATCCACCTGTGCGAGTTGTTGTACTTCTCTGTTGTAGCCTTCTTCCTTCCATTTCGTTGTGCTATCGATACCCAGCTTTGATCCCAAATTCACGAGAGGGGAAGCGGGGTCTAGCGTATCGGTTGGAGCATTCTCAATAATCATAATATCCCTTTTAGGATCGGTTCTTGCTGTTATGGCCCAGATTACGTCATCCATGTCTTGCACGTTAACATCGTTATCAACCACCACAAACATCTTTGTGAGTGCTAATTGTCCCATACCCCAGAGTCCCATCATTACTTTTTTTGCTTGTCCAGGATACCGCTTCTTTATTGCAATTATTGCAAGGCCCTGAAACCACCCTGCGGGTGGCATGCAAAAATCCGTTACTTCCGGATGGAACATCTGTATGAGAGGCAAAAAAGAACGCTCAACTACTTTGCCCAGGTACGAATCCTCTAGAATTGGTTTTCCCACAACAGTTGTAAGGTAAATAGGTCTGGACTTCCTCATGATGCCTGTTAGAGTAAATGTAGGATATGGTTCTGCAGGAGTATAATATCCTGTATGGTCCCCAAAAGGCCCTTCCATACGAATATCTTCTGGGTCAACGTAGCCTTCTAAAACTATTTCAGAATTAGCAGGGACTTCTAAATCTACTGTTCTGCACTTAACAAGCTTAGTACCCTTCTTTCTCGTAATTCCTGAGAATAGGAATTTGTCCAAACCCTCGGGAACGGGAGCAACTGCGCTGAATATAGTTGCGGGATCGGCTCCTATGATTACTGCAACCTCGATTTTTTTTTTCTCCTGTTCTTGCAATATTTGGTAGTGCTGTGCTCCACGTTTGTGGACCTGCCAGTGCATAATGGCTTTTTGATCACCTACGATTTGAATTCTATATACTCCCATATTTCTAATGCCAGTCATAGGGTGTTTGGTAACGGTTAAGCCTAACGTAATAAATTTCCCAGCATCACCTGAAAATGATTTCAAAATAGGCATAAAGTCAAAGCTTACCTTGTCACCGGTTTCTATAATTTCAGTTACTGGTCCTGAATCTATATACTTCGGACCATACTCCGCTATTTCTGATAATTTCGGCAGCATCCTAAGTTTGTTGAGCATCCCCGCAGGCATTTTCATCTTTGTCAGATCTGCCACACGATTTCCGATTTCTGTAAAGTCAGATGTTTCCAAAGCCAATTGTAATCTTTCCATGGTGCCAAATGCATTTCCAAGCACAGGCATTATGGAGCCTTTAACATTTTCAAACAGGACTGCGGGCTTGTTTCCTTCATACATTAGGCGTCTCAGTATCTCGGCAATTTCTAATTCGGGGTTTACCTCTGCTTTTACATGAGTTAACTGTCCAGTCTTATCTAAGGCCTGGACGAACTCCGTCAGACTTTCGTAAGGCATACAGTGTCTGCTAGCACTGAGGCTAGATAAGGGTTGTTAGCTTTCCCAGGGGCCAGACAACACAACCAGAACATACTAATATGAGGAAAGATGTAACAAAGCGGCCTTTCTTCCTATTCGTTTTTTGTGTCGATGCAATCCTTCAGTTGTTTAAGAATTCTTGCTGTAGCGCCCCAAATGACAAACTTCTGGTATGTGAATTTGTAGACTCCCTCTTGGGAAACATGGTAGTGTTCAATATCTGGTTCAAATGTAGCTAATATCTCTTGCAAGGGGATGTCTACGATTCGATTAACTTCGTTTGCGGATATCTTTGGTTCCGGGATATTTTCTTGTAAAGTCATGAACGGAACTATCACAAAGTTTGATGTCAAAGTATGAACGGTTTGCAACCTTCCGAGTATATTCTGGGATTCAAAACAGAGACCTATTTCTTCTGATGTTTCTCGTAGCGCTGTATCAAGTAGACTAGAGTCATCGGCAGAATATTGTCCGCCAGGAAATGAGATCTCCTTGGTATGATATTTTAGATTTGAACTTCTCCTCGTAAGAAGGATATAAGGAATGCTGTTCTTAGAATGAATTATTATGAGAACGGCGGCCATTCTTGACACACTATAACCATTGCTTCTTCTTCTACCTAAACCAAATACGACGTGATGCGAATCCATTAGGATTGGACTAACACGCCGTTCTATATCAAATAGTGTGAGCGTATCCATACTACCTAATATTCCCACCAGCGACGCATTAAGGTTCGTCGTATTTTTTTTGCCATGGGGATGTTCACCAAATAACCAAGCTGAGTCTATTGAGTGTAACGTATTACAACTACCATAAACAGAAAGGTCAGTTAGTTCTCCTCTTCAGGGGCTCATGATTTCGTCCCAGCATTTGACACAAAAGTCACTGTCCACTATCAGTTTTTGCTCAAATCTAGAGAACCGATAATCAAATACTTGCTCGCACATAATGCAAGAAGACTTCTGCATCCCTCATCAATGTCAATAGAAGGCTTTAAGAGTTATGGAAAATATCTTCACTAGGTCGTGGTAGCTGATTATACTAATAGAAGATTCGTAGAAGATAGTGGCAGGATTAAAAATAAGATAACACTACTAACGTCAGCGATTCAACCAGTAACAAGTAAAAATGAAAATCAATTTTGAACTAAACCCTCCGAAAATAGTAAAGGATGAGTACTTTGACTCCAACATACTTAGACAAGACATCCAAGTGTTGGTGGATAGAGCAAAGAAACTGGTTGGATATGTTGATGGTATTCACTTGACAGATTCAGTTCTTGGTATCCCACGGGTATCAAGCTTAACCGCTGCTGGTTTTATTATAAGAGACGTAGAAAAACACCCTGCCATCAGTTGCAGCGTCAGGACAAGAGACAGGAACTTTACGTCAATATGCCAGTTCGTGTCTGATGCAATACTTTTAGGTGTTGAAAGTTTACTTTTCTTGATGGGCGATGAGCCATCGGATGGACCCAAAGACTCAGGCCTTAAACCGAGTGATACTCTGAAAATGTTGAAACTCGAGAGGTACAATGAGTTTATAAATTTGGATTTGACCGTCCCTGGTACAGTCTCACATTCATCTTTAATACGCAAGAAAATAAATGCTCGTCCTAGGGCATTCGTCACTCAGTCTATCTCGTCTCTCTCTGATCTAGATTACATAGCGTATTTGGCAAAATCAAACAACATAAAGGTTGTGGCTTGTATTATGATCCCCTCCGATAGAAACAAGTTTTCAGCTGAAACGATAGGTCTTAACTGGAAAGAGTACGAGAAAAACCCGGTAGAATTTGTACTGCAAGCGAGTAAAATAGCGGATGAAATAACGCTTACCTCTCCTGGTAGCTTTAGAATAGGGCTTGATTTCCTGCAGCAATGGTATGAGATCTGCAAGGATTAGGTATAATTACGCTGGAAAGGAATCACAAATATTTAATCCACCTTTCGAGATATTATTTCTGTTTTCAGCTCATCCAAAACTTGCCTCTGATACTTGTAAAGGTTGTTGTCCTCAGTCAACCTGGGCCTTCTATAATCAATTCGAATTTCCTTCTTAACTTTTCCTGGCCTGTTTGTAAATACTATTACCCTGTCGCCAAGACACACTGACTCAGATATATTGTGTGTCACAAAAATAATTGTTTTTCTAGTCTTGGCCCATATCAGCTGTAACTCTACTAATAACAACTCTCTAGTCTGGGAGTCAAGCGCGGCAAACGGTTCGTCCATTAGTAGAATTTCGGGATCCATTACTAGCGCCCTTGCCAGTGAAACTCGTTGTTTCATACCCCCCGACAGTTGATATACGTATGCCTCCGCGAACTTCGTCAGCTGCATCATATCCAAGTAGTGCATAGAAATCTGATGTCTTTTCTGCTTTTCAACCCCAGCTATCTTCAAACCAAACTGGACGTTGTCAACGACTTTGAGCCATGGAAATAATGCATTGTCTTGAAAAACCATTATCCTATCCGGACCAGGCTGGGCAACTCGCCGACCGTTGAGTATTACCTCTCCCTCGCTTGGTCTATCCAATCCAGCAATAATATTTAATAAAGTGGATTTTCCACATCCTGAGGGACCCACAAAGCACACGAACTCCCCCTCTTCAATGCTAAGACTAACATTTTCGACAGCCTCCATCATGCCAAATGAATCATCACCTGCTTTACAAAGTGGTGAGGTTTCCAGTACAGGGTCAGAAGAAATTCCAGACGGATGTGCTCCCGAAGGAGCGATGTTGGATATATTGCCTATCACCTTGAAGTACTTCGATATGTCTCTGATCTCCAACTTAGCCAACTGTCCTGACTTCAGGAAAATACTCTCGAGTATAAATTCTATATACATTATAAACGGCGTTAACTTCTTGAGATGTTAAAGCTTGACAGGAGAATTTTAGAGAATAGGTGTAATATAGATGTAATATCTCGTCGTTAGCCAAATCTGTGAAGCTGACTTAACCTAAGTGTTCAGCATCTGAACAGGGCCATGATCTCATGGATTTTGGCGTCTGTCTTAAACGCGGTTGGGTTGAGTCCAGATCTGGATGCTTTAAATCCTGCATTGGAGAGAGCTTCTACTATTTTCGTCACTGATGGTGAGCCGATTTTTAATCTAGAAGATATTTCCTCGGATGTAAAGTAATATGGGATCTCGTCATGCTCTTCGATGCATTTCAAGAGTAGTTTATGGAGTTTCTTTTCTCTTCTCTTTAGGACTTCCTCAAAGTACCGCTTTCTACTTTCGTTACCGTTATCATCACTTTGGAAGATCTTACTTATCATCTCTCGAATAAAATCTTTTTCATAGATCGGCCCGGTCCAGAGCCAACCCGCAATTTTAAATCTTGAACGGCACAGCTCACATATCTCTGATCTAGCATAGACATTTGAAACAGCTCTATTTCCACAATAAAAACAATGCTGCAAGTATCCTAAATTCTCAAAAACACTATTCGCCAGCTCGCTACTCAGATTCACTTGAGCGTACATCCTTAGGTAATGCATATTTGTATGGGCAAATAATGGTCGTATATAAATCCCTAATCTGGAAGATGTAAGTGCAACCAAAGATATCATAAGTCTTAGTGCTACCTCGTTTGAGTAGGAGTTAGTTAGCGGTAGCCCGTAATATTTTCTTAGGCAAACTTCAGGATATTTACCACATAGTACAGCTGTGTCGGTGGCCGTGATGGAAATAAGTCCGCCATCTTCCACCGATCTCAACACACAGTCAATATAACTTGCGGGACTTCCAAACGGGTCCAGATCAACTATAGTAAACCTACTTGACATGCTTCCTAGTTCCTCATTCCTTAGCTTATCAGAACAACATGCGCCGCCAAGCAAAAACTTACAGACCTCATTTACAGAGAAATGGCATTTATCTTCAACACGATTAATAACCGATGACTTTTTTGCAAGATCAATGGCCAAGGGGTTGATGTCATTGAAATATATCTGGTTAACTTCGGCTGCCTCTACAGCAACTCTCAGTCCTCTTACACCAGTTCCACAGAGGGAGTCGGCCAATACTGCGTTATCTCTGAGATTCTTGCTATTGCTTCTCTTACGACTGTTCCCGGAATTAGGCTTGGCCAAAAAGGAACGATAAGCTACTACAGATATGTCTCTGTTGAGTTCTGCTGCAGAATTAAAAAATACTGGCTCTCTCTTTGTCGCAACGACACTTTGAAGAGATATCGATGGGACCAAGATCTTAGTTGTGTTCTCAACAACTGTAGAAAGTTCCGCGTTCTTTGCCGGTGCGCTCACATCTTGAGGATGTGTTCGAAGAATATATTTAATATACGCGGAGCTGAGTTCAATAGCATAGCAAGAAGCGATATGAAACAAAATAATAATTAGTTAGAGGTCCTTAACAGCTGCCCTGATATGAAATCCAACCACTACCCTGATAATCTTGGCCAGCCTTTACTACCTAAATCCTTTCCTCAGGATACGATTGTGGGAGGAATTGACGAAGCAGGTAGAGGTTCTGTCTTAGGTCCGTTAGTTGTTGCAGGTGTAAGTATAAGACAAAAAAATCTTGCAGGACTACGGCGGGCAGGAGTTCGTGATTCTAAGCTGTTGTCGACAAACGTGCGCCAGCAACTCTTTGCCAAGATCATCGGCGCAACAGAACATGTTTGTATTTTCAAGATTAATACTAACGAGGTTGATGAGTATGTCTTCTCCAATACTTTAAACAAATTAGAAGCCAAGGCCATGGCAGGAATCATAGACAATATCTTTGCCAGTAGGGTCTTTGTCGATGCGTGCGATATCAATCCTATGAGATACAAGAAATGGTTAGAGTGCAAGTTGGGATCCATACCAAGGCCAAAGATCTTTTCGTTGCATCATGCTGACCGTAGCAATACTGCTGTGTCAGCAGCTTCGATAATTGCAAAAGTAATAAGGGACGAAGAGATTCACAAGATCCGTTCACGGTATAATGAAATTGGCAGTGGATATCCTAGTGACAAAAGGACAATGAAATTCATTTCAGGCTGGATTGCAGACTACGACTCAGCTCCTGATTTTGCCAGAAGGTCTTGGAGACCGGTAAAGAATATTTTAGATGGCTATAGACGTATCGCCCGGAATAAAGATCTTACTGAGTAAAGGTGGCATCAATTAGAGAATGGTCTTTATCGAACGGATCTAAATTAATTGTCTGATTGATATAAAACTTGTTTCGTTCCAATTTTTCTGATTCCCTAGTTACAATCGAGCGTGGGCTCATCGTTACATCTATACTCCTAGTCTTTATTACGAGCAACATAATACCTTTATTTTTAAGGAAAACTTTACAATTCTTGATTGCTATATCTGTCTGGTCGGGCTGAGCGACATCACAGTAGACTAGGTCAACATGTCCAAAAACAGAAAAATAAGAATCAGGTCTTCGAGCATCTTCTATAACTGGAACTACATTTTTTCGCTTAGAAGCTACGTTCTCGATAAGTTCGCGGGCCACCCTAACGGCTGGTTCTACTGCAAAAACGAGACCCTTATTACCTACTAAATCAGAAATGTGGCTGACAGTAGTTCCTGTGGAAGCGCCAAGATATAGAATCTTAGCTCCCTGTCGGATCGGGAACCCCTCTAGCCCTTTAATTAATGCCGCCGCTAGCTTGCTCCTAAATGGATCCCAAACTCTATATTCTTGGTCATCTATTCTTAGGAGTCTTTCCCCATATACTGTCAGACCTTCTACTAAGTTAGGTGTAACAAGCTCTACTCTACCATCAATCCTGATCCGTCTTATTTCTGTTGAAATGAAAATTTTCTTTCAGGCACTACTATTATGTGTTGTTGTGGTTAGTTAATTTTGTATACAGAAATACAACACGTTAATAGTTACTCACTACCTCTTTCGAAGCTTCTTTTTCTTGGCTCTCTTGTTTCTCCTTTGTCTTTGAAATTGTTGGTATCCGTGTTGATATCCACGATTGCTTCGATTCCAAGGTCGCCCCCTCATACGGCCACTCAAGCTTTTTTCTTCAACCCGGGGTAACTTGTTTTTCTCTAGAATTTCAGAGATTCTCTTCTTTAACCTCTCAGCAATATGAGGATCTGCTCCATCATGTCTGTATGCGTCTATTCTTGCAGCTATTGCGACTTTCGCAGCGATCGCTCTTGCTATTTTTCCCCGCTGCCATCTTGGAGCTGTGTGAACCAAAGGATGTTGGAAAAGCATCCCGTGCTTAGGTGGACTAGCGCCTGTTTTCAATGAACGAAAGAGCGCCTTTTCAGCCCCAAGGATTTGTATAGTACTTGCTGGAAAGGTTGCTAGTCTCTGCAAATTTCCTGCCCTTGCGATAATTCTTGCGCCAACCAAAGCTGTGAGCAACTCCTTTACATTTGGTGCAACTTTTTCCATAGTTGTCTCAACATCATTTTCCAGATCTTTCCTTAGTCGAGATTGTTTGACAACTTGGTCCGCCAATTTCCTGACAAGAGTAATATGTTCGTCGTTTATATCTCCGCCCTTGCTTCGTTTGATGCCGCTGAGAATAATCTCAGCCTTTTTCTCCGGAATCCCTGTATCCTGGAGGATCTGGTTTGTAATCTTGTCCCTGCGTCCTGCTGAACTAACAATCTCAGCATACGCGTTTAGACTCTGCACCAAATGGTCTAGCTCAGGAAAATGAAGCCCGTACCACTCGCGCACCCTCGCCGCTAAGACGTTTATTGTCTTATCCAGCTCATCAAGCGCATTTATGGCCTGAATTACATGAAGGTCAAGTCTCCCTGACACGTCCTTCACAACCGAAGAAGATAACTTAATGGCAAAATCCCGAAGCTGCTGGACTGCAGTACCTTCGTCGGAAGACAAACTGCATTTTACAGCGAACCTGACGGCATCTCTTTTAATTTCTTGTTGCTGCTCCGTTAGCATCATATCAACATTCAGCCCGCTATTTCTGAGTAGGTAGTATAGATTGCTATCATTGACTACGATCTTCTCAAATCGCCTGAGCTCATCTCCGATATCATTTAACTCCTGAGGCGCTTGTTGCTGTTGTAACAGGTTGTATGCGCCGACAGGGTCGCTAAACTTTTTAGAAAAGAGACTCTTGCCCTGGTCATCGAGGACACAGATTCCTAGCTCTAGTAAAATGATCGAACCATTCTTCATTATAAGACTAAGCTTACTGAATAGACGGTGTTATTAAAAAATGTAGCATTATACCGCCCCCACGGTCATAGTTAGGTCTGACCAGGTGCCAAATGGGGGTTCTCTGTCTATCGAGATATAGCCGTGTTAGACTTCACTTTCTTAAGTTTGATCACGGAAACTTCACTGAGTTGACGTATCATCTCGAATAAACATCTCCTAACGTTGGATTCATTATCGTTTGATATACGCAGAACCTCCTGCAAAAGATCCTGGAAGCTGATTCCATTGCACATGTTCCAGAACGAGACTGCTGTATCGTTTACTCTGTATGCTTCACCTTTGAAATTTATAAGTAATGGAGTTCCGTCTTCATCATTGTCTACTTCGCCTTGGCGTAAAATTATTGTATCATCCTCTATCTGTCTTGCGTTTGGAAACATGTTCTTCCCAGACTAGTATTGAACGATATGCTATCTAATATTTATTGCTACATTTTCTTGGAATGTGAAAATCTCAGGGAAGCAAGTAACTAGCCTTATCATTTATTGTAAGCGTAAATTTGCTTTGAGATAAGATTATTATAAAGATTACACTAAACACAATCTGTTTGTTTTTTAGAAAGAAGCAGGAGAAATCAGGGGGACTAAAACGATCTCTGACATTAAAAAGACATGTAGCCGACAGCATCGTAACCTACGCAAAAAGCTGTCATCCAAACGAAGGGATCTTGATTCTCCAAGGACAATACAAAGAGAACAATATCGTTGTTGAAGGACTTGTTGTCCCACCCTTTGCTTCTCATGGTCCTTACTATTCTGGATTTCCAGCTTACGCACTTCCCTTAGATCTCTCGTATTTAGGAACCGCACATTCTCATCCCGGCGGTTCTAACAGGCCCTCGCTAGAGGACTTAAACAACTTTTATGGCTTTGTATCTCTTATTATCAGTTATCCTTATTCAGACAGAGACATAGGGGCATATGATAGAAACGGGAGCAAGTTGAAGCTATATATCATCTGACGACCAAACCAATATGTATTTAATACTGTATAAAGTCGTATCTCCTAGATGAGCCACCAATGAGTCTTGAACACCTACGTTCTAGGGCATTTTTTCAAAATACAATTGATGTTTGGCTCGTCCTTTGCGCAGAAAAGGGATGGGATTATTATGATGTAGGCGCATACAGAATGTTTGTACGGTATCTTCTAGATAGTGGAGTCAAGAAACAAAAGTTCCCCCTTTGTATCAAAGAGTCAGGAGGCATATACGAGAGGGGTAGAGATAAGACAAAATTCCTAGAGGATTTATCGCACATCTCCTCTGAAGACGCATCAGCCTATACAATAAAACTAAACAACGAGACTTTGTCATTGCTGAGATCGTTTGACAAATCAAGAACTGAATAACGAAGACTGAATTGTCTAGTAAGCTAGTCATACTAACTAACTTACTACCTTGAACCTTCTGGGATTAGTGACATGTTCTAGAGTGTACCCAATGAGAGCAAACGAAAGGCCTGTGAAGCCAATCATTATCCCCGGCGGAATTATCCACCACCAGAGCCCAAGCGTGGTTGCGCTGGCAGCGTTGGCTTCATTCAGGATTCTACCCCAGCTAGGAATGGTTAGGTCACTCAATCCTAATAGGCTTAATCCAGCTTCTGCCAAGATTGCCCCAGGAACAGAATAGGCAATTGTAGCAAACGTCAAGGGAAGTAGCTGAGGAACTATGTGTCTAAAAATTATCTTCACATCTGATTCCCCCATCATTTTAGATGCTTCTACATATTGAAAATTCTTAATCTGCAAAGACATACTTCTAGTTAGTCGAGCACCCCCCGCCCAGCCAAATAATATCAGTAGCACAACTATCAAGAAGATGTTAAGACCGTATCTAACTGAGATCAGGATGAGAAGAATTAGAACTGGCAGCGAGATGAAAAAATCATTTATGCGCATCATCACTTCATCAACGCGACCTCCCTTGTAGCCCGCTAGTATACCATATATCATAGCTATAAATGAGCTAGCTACTGCAACTGTCAGCCCTATGAAGAGTGCCACGGGGGTTCCCCACAGAATACCTATAGCTAGATCTCGCCGAAAGGCATCTGTCCCAAGGACACCATAAACGGTTCCGCCAAGAATTACTCGTGCTTCCTCTACAGCATCTTGGTCATCAAAAAAATAAAAAGTGACCTTAAACGTGTAGGACCCCTTCAATATTTCTCTTTCTTTTGTATCTGAAAATAACATGACTTGAGGTCGACTTGGATCCGTTGGGTAGGTGAATAGGGGTGTATACTGGCGTAAATTCTTGGATACATCCATATCAGTAGAAAAGACACGGGAAAAGAATACGCTTTGGGATTTCGAACTAGATGAATCTGATTGTGGGGGAAGCGCAGAGTAATATATCCTTAATTCTAGGCCGTCTGGCCTTGTTAAGTTTACTTCGAGTACAGGTGGAATCGATCCGTACTTTACCGAATAAGGGATCATAAAATCAGTTGGGTAGGAGTCATATTCAAATTCTGTTGTAAATGAGTTAGACACAATAAAGATTCCGTTACCAGACAGCTCCGAAACTTGGTTAGAAGACTCTGAGGTAAGAATAGTGTGAACTGCTGCAGTAGGGCCAAACACCCCGATATTGGTCCAGGCAGGAGCTGCTGAGGCTGGGTAATCAACCCAGTAACTGGGACTATTCCACTGTCTGAAGGAAGTAAGGGGAATTGACGTCACCGTGTATATTGAAATTGCCACTAATAAAAGGAGTATGACTGCACCGGTTATGCCCAGCTTGGAGCGTCTAAACCCTCTTATAATATCAACCTTTGAGGATGGAATCGCCTGAAAGGTCAACTTATCGCTTTCACACGTGGATCAAAGACTGAATAGGCTAGATCGGTTATAAACACCGCAGCGATATAAAGTATCGTGGATACATATACGAGCCCAATAATCACAGGAGCGTCGAAAACTGTAATTGCTTCATAAAACAAGCTTCCAATTCCAGGCCAGTCAAATACTGTCTCGACCAAAAGCGCTCCTCCAAATGATGCTGCTAGTCCTATAATAATGGAATTCAGCAGTGGAGGAGCAGCATTTCTCAGAGCATGCGAATAGAGAATCTTTTTCTTTGGAATTCCTATTGCACGCTTGGCTTTAATAAAATCTTCATCTAGAATGTTAACGACGAACAACCTTACAAAATAACTCTGTACTGCAATACTAAGTATCACAAGCGTAATTAGAGGTAGAGCCATATGGTAAAGCAGATCTACAAAATAGAACGGTTCTAAGGGAGAAGATGTGGGTGTAGATCTTGCTGGAAAAATTGGTACAATAAAGGCAAATAGATATATCATAATCATGCCTACCCAAAAAGTAGGGAGGCTGTTACTAAACATAGAAACGAAGACATTTGCTTTATCAATAGTTTTGCCGTACCTCTCTGCTAGGTACGGCCCCAGATAAAGCCCAAAGATGAAGGTAATGACAGTTGCACTTGTAAATAACATAATGGTTCGCGGAACCCTTTCTGCAATTATATCTTGTACTTCAGGTGAACCATCATTACTTGTAAAAAAGTGTGACCTGCCGAGGTCAAGCATCATCACCTTAAAGACCGTATTTAGAAACCTTTTAGGAGAATACCAAGGTTCATCAAGACCTAAGGTTTTTGTACGAAGTTCAACCTGCTGATCTATATACGCTTTTCGAGCTTCAGGGTCCCGGAATTTAATATCGCCCTCAATAAGGCTTCCTATAACCTCCTGTCGGATGTTGTCTAAAAGGACCTCATCCATTGTCTCTCCAAGAAGAGATACAGTAAGAACAAGAACTAAGAATAGGACGATGACCAAATTTACTAATCTTCTGATGAGCAGACGATAATAGCCAGACATTTTTCTGATATAGATCGTTTCATATATCATTTCAGTTCGTATAAATATTATCGCACCGAAACTTCATTTCCTAATCGAATCAATAGTAATAAAGATCGACAAAGCTTAGTGAGGCTTTTTGCCTCGGTTAGAATTTACTTCTGCTTATCGTCTACAATGATTATAGGTATAGTAAATATATCTGGATGGAAAGCCTCATTAGAATTTGCAAATATTTTCATTATGTTGGGGCCCTTTTGAAGTTGTGCTGTATCGGTGCTATTCAAACTAAGCTTATATACTCCTTTATTTGCAGCTTGTGACAGTCCACCGATAGCCATGTTTCCTGATGGCTCTGCTTTTTCGCTCAAAATGACTCTGCCATCCTTGTCTGATATAAAGTAATCAACTATGGCATCATTGCTGGCTTTACCCCCTACAGTAACGTTGATCCACACGTCAAATGGCTCACCGGCAACAGAATATTTTTGCATATCGATAGCATCTATGACTGCCAGTTGAGGATTTTCAAACTTAGACCAATATCCTTGCGGAAAAGGATAGCTAGGATCCCTGAATGCCTTCACAGATATTATTCCTGCACCAGGGTTGTACTCATCAAGATAAAAGGGACCGTTGCTTACAACAGCATGTCTATGTTCCTGTATCCATGCGATAGCGGCCTCATACCTTTCGATAGCTTCATTCGTGGTTACCAAACCTCTAAGTGGAGTAGGTATGAAGGATTCAGATTTCATTTTCTGCAGTTCTGCACGTATAAGTTCAGCGTGTGAAGGAACTATCAAGGAAAGCCAAGGCACGTTTCGTGTAGTAGCTTCGCCTCTTGAATAAGCCACCTTTCCCGCCATTACTAGCCTTTCAGTAGCAGCCGTTATCTCCCATGGTTGTGCAGACCATGCCGTAGCAGAGTCAGCTATTTCTTTCTCGTCATAATGCCATTGATCAATAAATGACTCTATCTCGTCGTCATCAAGGAATCTGATACCTTTTGCAAGTGGGAGGGCATCTTTTACAGCCGCGGTGTACTCCGGGTCAACCGTAAGATCTCCTGCTCCCTGATCAGTGCCCCACTCAAAAGCGAAATATAATGGGTACAATATGTCTGCCTTGTCCATAGCTATTCCGTGATGCCACTCAGAATAGAGCAGTTTGTAAGACACTTTACTGAAAGCGTAAGTATCTTTTCCAGCCCTCAACCATTGCTCGGAGTAAGGATCCCATGTACTGGCTTCAGGTGCAACTTCAAGCCTTTCTGTGGGCCCAGCCGTCACAATCTCTGTCCAAACATTTCTCATAGGGATAACCTCTCCTGTATACGGGTTCCTAGAGGTAGCCCCATCCGCCAAGGCTGAGTATATACTAGTGCAATAGGTATCACTACAGCCGCCTACGCTATTCCAGGCTCCTTGGTAAATCTCCTTGACACCAATATTCAACGCGCCAAAGTTAGGTGGTTGGGCGTTTACGACGGAGAACTTGCTAGTTATTCCGGCTCCAAAGTCATTAATTAGACCGGCCACATCTGCATCAGCAATGTAAGGTTCAGTATTCTGGGCTATGAAAATTCTTACAGACTCCTGAATTCCAGCTTTCGTAGCATTATTGACTAATTCGTTTCTTTGTTCCTCAGAAGTAAAATTAAAGAAGTTTATCCTTTGAGTCATTTGATCTATAGTAGAATTCTGATAATTCCAAAATGCAGGGTTTTGTCCTCCTGGCATATTGCCCGCATAGGGGGCGTACATTTGTGACGCAATTACAGGATTATACTTGACAAAGGCTGAGGTGCCGGCATACCCCTCAGTATAAACATGCCATTGGAAATCCTGCGGATCGGATCCCAACACAACCGTATTAGCCTTGTTGAGATCCCCATATTGTTTTTTAACTGTAAAACCTATCCTCTCAAGCTCTGAAGAAACAAGGTCTCCTAAGGATTTTCTGCGAGGGTCATCACTACGTATAAGTATATTTATGGTAACGGGTTTTTCTTTATAAAGCCATTTTCCAGTTGTCTTGTCTTTCACTGCACCTGCTTCTGATAGTGCATCACCTATCATCAATTCAGCCAGTTTGGGGTTATATCTAATACCAAACGATTCCACAGTATCCATAATATTTAGGTATTCAGGAGAGTATTGGCCAAACGGATCAATTAGTACAGAGCCAAATCCTTTCAAGATTTCGTCAACTACAAATTCCCGATTAACTAGAAAATTCATCGCGTGGCGGACTTCTCTGATTTGAAATGGGTTAAGAGATTTGCCACTGTTGTTATCCGGAGCAGGGTTAAACAACAGCCCAAATGACCCAGCGGTTCTGTCGTATATCTGAACAGCAGAGTTATCCATCATCTCAGGGACAACTTCTAGAGGGATAGCAAAATAGTAAATCGCGATTTTTCCTTGCTTTACTTGTTCTAATGCTACGTTTTGGTCAGAGTAGCGAATAAATCTCACGGTATCTACAAATGCTCCCTTGGTCTGGTTTGGAGACGAGTTACCTAAAGTAGCAGCATAAGACGAACCACCCTCAGACGCACTGTAAAGCGAAGATGAAACAACGAGTAGGGTAAAGACACAAAAGACGACTTGAACCCGTGGCAGGAAGCTTAATAGCACTCTAGATGATAGACCAGCTACTCGAATTCAGATTCTAGGCGTGTTCCTCATCCTATGAAACTGAGGATGCCTCGCCTTCCAAGGGTTCAAGTTGGGGTTAAGGTAAGTGCTTGACAAATAATTTCTCATGTCAGAAACGTCATGAGACGGCTGAGCCATTCGATCCGGAAAGTTATCTAGCTTATTAATGGAAGACGCCAAATTATCAATACCATGGAGGTATGGCCTTCGATCCTCCTCTAGAAGAGGCCTTTCCTGTTTTAAGGATATAGCGTTGCCAGTCTCTAGGAGATACCTATCGTACATATCGTCCTCTAACGTCCGCGTTGATGGATAATTTCCTTCAGCAAAGTACCTTGGGACTCGACTATTATACATTATCTTTCTTACTGAGTAACCACTAATTAACATTATGACCGCCCTCAACTCAGATAAAAGTGTCTTTTCCTGGCAACTTTGCTAAGACAATTTACAAGTTGTCAATTAGGTTTGATAATATTTATATAATAGAATAAAATATTTATATGGGAACAATTTCAAATCGGGGCTTTATGGTGATAGAATTGGTTAAAGATGTTGCTGTGTTTGGTGATAGATGTCCTCGTTGTGGTAAGGGACCTATGGTCACAGATAACTCTAGTGGTGAGATGTTTTGCGGGAACTGTGGATTTGTTATCAATGAAAGGATAGAAGAGACTGGTCCCGAATGGCGCGCTTTTTCTAAGGAGGAACATGAAGATAGAAGCAGAGCAGGCATACCTACTTCCCTGGCAATGCATGATATGGGGCTAGCAACGATCATCGGACCTATCGACAAGGATGCATCAGGAAAGCCTCTTTCAGCTTCCATGAAGAGCACAATAGAACGGTTAAGGACATGGGATAGCCGAAGCCAGGTTCATGAGCCGGTTGACAGAAACTTTAGACAAGCCTTTAGCGAATTGGATAGGCTTAAAGACAAGCTTGCTGTAGGTGATGCAGTTATTGAGAAAGCCGCCTATGTATATAGAAAAGCATTAGAAAAGGGACTTGTGAGAGGCCGGTCTATCTCAGCATTAGTTGCGGCTGCTTTATATGCCGCATGCAGAGATACTGAGACACCCAGGACACTAAAAGATATCGCAAATGCTAGCAACATTAAGAAAAAGGATGTTGCTAGATGCTACAGACTATTAATACGCGAATTAGATCTGAAAATGCCAGTTGTTGATCCTGTGAAGTGTGTTGCTAGGATAGCCAGCAAGGCAGGCCTATCTGAAAAAACTAAACGTAAGGCACTCGAAATATTGAAAAAGGCTGAAGAGGGTAAGATATCTGCTGGAAAAGATCCTATGGGACTGGCAGCTGCAGCGCTATATGTAGCATGCGTGATGAACGGAGAAAATAAGACTCAAAAGGATGTAGCTGAGGCTGCAGGGGTAACAGAAGTTACCATTAGAAATAGGTATAAAGGTCTTAAGATGCATCTCAAATTATAAACTTCTTATGCCTCAGGCCATTTACGCTCGAAATTAAACTGTTTCCCCTCATCATTTAATTTGGAACGGAATTACTGCACCTCAATGACGGATTCTGTAAAACCCTTTTTAATTAAGAATCCTTTAACATCCTCTCGATGATCTCCCTGCAACATTATAAAGCCGTCCTTAGCAGTTCCGCCACATGCAAACTTGCTCTTCAATTCCTTTACCATTGTGTGTACGTTACTCGATTTCGGATCAATGCCTTCAATCAGAGTAGTAGTTTTAGAAAATCGCCTAGTTTCAAGACGAACAACTATTCGTGTTTCTTCCTTCTCCAATTCACCGCACGCACATAGATCATCAGGTAGACCGCATTTCTTGCAGATGACAGTCATCTAGGCCAAATAAATTTTCTCAACCTTCCTATTAAGCGTTCCCTGTTTTGATAAGTAGTATGCCAAAATAAATCAATCACTGATGGCGTGACACGAGCATATAAATGCCCAAGAGCAGCAGTGGTATTATGTCCAGAGATGGTAGAGATCGAGGTACACTAAATCTGAAGGATGCTGCGTCATTGCTGACAAAAGGTGGGACTCTTATCAATGACCCTTGTAGATTATGTAGCGGTGTCCAAGTTAAGTATCGCGGTAAAGTCATTTGTGTGAATTGTGGAAATGAAAAGATTGAAACTAACAAACCCGTCTCAAACCATCAGAAAAAGGAAGTTAAGACTCAGGGGAGAGGAGCTGATGAATATGAGAGTCCCAATGAACAGTACATACATGCTTCCCGACAAGACTTTGAGGAGTTAGGACCAACCATACACGAAAGGAAAGCGACTCTACGGCACAGAAATAACTCACATCTTGCTGGCTTACGAAATTTATCCATCCTGCTAATTGAAAGGACAGCTGCTGAGATAGCAAATACCAAAGATGAGAAGGACCCAGAGATTTTAAAACGAAAGGCAGAAGTCATAAGGGTTTTTCTAGGATTGCTCCGGAGTGTAAGAGAGATCGAACGATTATAGAGTTAACCACATCCCCTTTTCGCACGTGGTCTTCCAATTCCTTATGGTATCAAATCCATAGTCGGCTGTAATAATCCTTGTGCCCTCAAAATCGCAGCTTAGATCGTATAAGTTCTACACATCGATCTCGCCGTAATGTATTTAATACGCTGACATACTAGCTGAATTGATAATGAGTAAAAAGAAAAATGCTCCTCTTCCAGCTTCCAGTGCTGGGCTGTTGAGATTCTTTGAGGATGAAACAAGAGGTTTCAAGGTTAGGCCAGAAATAGTACTTGGAATTGCAGGAGCATTGATTGGCGTTTCCATATTAATAAGAGTAGTTTTTCCTGTCTGAGCTCGGTAAAACCGGCTAATGATTAGCGGTGGATCGGATAGCGTAACTAATATCCATAGAAGATGGACTATTACCAGACTAAATCCATCTTCAATCAAAGCTTCAATCTCGATTACGCTTGCTTCAGCCGCGGTTATTGTAATTCTAAGTTCTTTATACGCAGCAAACGGGAATGTAAGCAATTTACCGTTGTCGTTATCCATTGGAGTGTCAACTATCCTTATACTTAGCTTTTTAGACTATCTGGCCTTACTTGGAACTCCGACAAACAAGATTTCCAAAGTGTTTCACGTAGCGGCTTTTGGGAACCTACTCTGGTCTGTTGTACTGATAGTCGGAATATCGATGGACCCATTTTTTGGCTATATCAGCACTCCCGATGTTTATCTCTTAGAAGGCATGCTCATAGTGATTGCATTCAGAATTGCATTATTTAGATCTGTGTTTGGAGCAGGACTACTAAGATCCGTCGGTGTTTCCTTCATAGAGCCTGTTCTTTTCGCAATTATATTGCTCGGTTCTTGGGAATTTCACAACACTCTTTTACAGAACCCAGAAATTGGTATCGGTAGTTTTTTTTTAGTTTGGGCGGGGGTATGGTCGATTGTAGCTGATAAAGCTGGTCAGCCGAATGTTCCAAGCACATTCCGTCTTCTCCAAGCATTCCTTTCCGCATGGACAGAACAAAGAGGGAAACAGATAGAAGAAATTTTCGAGACGAAAGCAAAGAATAATTTGGTTAAGAGCTACATCTTGCGGTTTTTGTCCATTGACCATAACGAAAGAGAGGCTTACTTAATACTGCCTGGAGTTCATCCTGGTCCATTCAAACCGGTAGGAGGGAGCAACCTGTCCTATGAATTATTCAAAATTTTTGCAAAAAGAGCAATGGTTGTTCACGGCGCCTCAGATCATTCTTTCAACATTCCTTCAAAAAATGAGCTGATAAAATACCTTCTTTCATTCGCAAGTCCTGATATATCAGAGTTTGGGTACACTTGCACTGAGCCTTACCAGAACAAAAGAGGCGACTTCATAGTCACGGCTATGGCATTTCATAGCGTTTGTCTAATCATTCTATCTGCTCCATCACGCGGCATGGAAGATGTTCCTGACAAGGTCTCATTGGATCTTCAAGGCTACGCAACCAAATTGGGATTTTCTAAGGCTTTAGTGGTTGATAGTCATAATGCTATGGGAGGTCAGTTGTTTGCTAACGATCAGAAGGACTTGATATTATGTGCAACCAATGCTCTTGACATGATTAAGGATGCTCAACAATATCGATTTGGAGCAGGATTCGCGGCCTGCACACACAGTGCAGACTATATGGTACGGGACGTGGAGGATGTAGGTCAAGGTGGTTTAGCGGTTATAGCCTTCAAAGTCGTAAATAAGAAATTTGCCTTAGGTTGGGTTGATTCGAATAGCATGGATAACCGGGTTCGAGATACTGTACTATCTGATCTCAAGTCCCATGGATATGACATGATTGAGATCTGCACTTCAGATACTCACTCGACATCGGGGAAGAGAACACGACATGGATACTATCCTCTCGGCAGCATCACTGACATAAAGGATATAGCAGAACACTTTAGACAACTAGTTTCTACGTCGTTTGAAAATATTAAGGAATGTTCGTTTAGTTTGTTGTTGGTAGAGTCCGATATCAAAGTTATGGGCAGGGGACAATTCGATGACTATTCATTGGCGCTGGACAGATCGATGAATCTCACAAAAGTATTTCTTGCGATCGCAGCGGCGGTAGCTCTATTAATGTTGATAGTATCATAGTACGGCTCCAATTTTAACCATTAACTCTGATGTGGATGGGGAGAGATTCGAACTCTCGACCACCTGTGTGTGAGACAGGTATCCTAACCAGGCTAGACTACCCATCCAAAGCCGAAGCGGTTTTTCTTTAGAATGCTAGTGCGCTTCCCATCGCTCCGGAGACAATATATTAATGAATAATTTATATTGTGACGAGCGACTCAGGAACAACTGGACTGACCGACATAGTGTCGCCCCCTCCTGTCATGTGCCTTCGCCAAATCCTTGTACATAAGCTTTCTGCGCATCTGTAAGTGTGTCTATCTTCACTCCCATAGACCTCAGCTTTGCTAAGGCAACTTCTTGATCTTGAGACTTTTCTATTTCATATACCGCTGGTCCCATGCTCCGTTTATTTTGAACCAGCTTGAGAACTGACATCAGCTGATTCGCGAAGCTCATATCCATTACTTCAGATGGGTGTCCCTCTGCCGCCGCTAAATTGACTAGCCTACCTTCTCCTATCAGATAGATCTTGTTGCCATTTTTTAGTTCGTACTGTGTAGTATGCTTGTTGATATTCTTCTTACCTAATGAGTTGTGTTCGAGAGCATCTATGGATATCTCAACATTGAAATGACCTGCGTTAGCCAAGATTGCTCCGTTTTTCATTCGGGCAATATGCTCCTCATTGACCACGCTTTTACAGCCCGTAGTAGTTATAAACAGGTCACCAGCAGAAGCTGCGTCAATCATAGTGGAAACAGAATAGCCGTCTAATTTTGCCTTTAGGGCTGCGATTGGATCGACCTCAGTTACAATGATATTCGCACCCATCCCCGATCCTCTTTTAGCTATACCTTTTCCCACATGACCGTAGCCCGCTATGACAAGATTCTTTCCACAAACTAGAACATTTGTGGCCCTAATAAGCCCGTCTAAGGCAGATTGGCCTGTCCCGTAGTAGTTGTCAAAGTCGTGTTTGGTCTCAGCATCATTAACGGCTATGATTGGATACCTTAATTTTCCAGCCCTTTCCATCGCCCTTAATCGGACAACACCTGTCGTAGTTTCTTCCGTTCCCCCTATAACGGATTTGGCTAGACCGTTAAGTTCCTTGTGCATTTCAACTGTCAGATCGGCACCGTCGTCTATCGTTATGTTAGGCCTAATACTCATTACGGAATGGATATCCTGGTAATATTGCTGAGTTGAAATCCCTCGCATAGCAAAGACTGAAACTCCCACATTACTAGCAATAGATGCTGCAACATCATCTTGTGTGCTTAACGGATTACACCCGCACCACGATAACTCTGCTCCTACTGCCTTTAATGTTTTAATCAATACTCCAGTCTCCTTTGTAACGTGCAAACAACCCGCCACTCTTATTCCTTTAAGCGGCTGAGATTCCTCATACTTTTTCCTTAGAGCAACAAGAACAGGCATATGATCCTCCGCCCATTCAATTTTTTTCCTTCCGAGCACAGCGAGGGAAATATCTCTGACTCGATAATCCATAAAGCAAGGAGAATATTTGCCATATTATTATTGTTGTTGTTGCCTGAACTAAAAGGAGCTACATTGGATCCCATTAGGTGCGCGGTCAAAAAAATGCGCTTCATCCAGATGATATATCTTTGAGCAGAAGATCGGGTTCATAAAATTCTCCGTATCTGTTGGACAGGTTCTCCAGAGTTGATACCAAACTTTTAGCTCCAAATTCTTCTACTAGGGTAAATAGGGGTTTTTTAAAACCCATGCCAAGCCTAAGAGCTTTCTCAAGGTCATTTTTATCACATACACTATTTGAAAGTAGCCATGAACCGCTATTAGCGGCCACCGCGACAAGAGCTATTGGGTTATACTTTTCCCCCTCGGATTCACTTAACTTTATTCTCTTATATTTGGCCTCGGCATCGTAGTCATAAAATCCCCTTCCAGACTTTTGTCCAAATCTCTTTTCTATAAAGAGCCTTTGTATAAGTGGATGAGGGTTAATGACCTTCTTATCCCTAGAAATCATTTCCTTAGTTGCCTTATGAATAATATCCAGCCCAGTGTAATCAGCAAGTTCAAAAATCCCCATCGGCAGCGCCATCTTGAATTTTACAGCTGAATCAATCTGAGTCATTTCCGCGTTGTCCCTCTCGAGACCGTAGGCTGCCTCATGGACCAGGGGAATGAATATTCTGTTGACAATGAATCCAACAACATCCTTCTTACAGAGGACGGGCTCTTTACCTATCTTCTTGACTAGGTCCATAGCCATACTAACGGTTTCGTTATCGGTTGAATGTCCGGGAATTACTTCTACAAGTGACATTAGTTGTGGAGGATTAAAAAAGTGCAGTCCAATAAACCGAGAAGGCCTGTTAGTTAGGGAAGCCATTTCACTAATGGGGAGAGTACTGGTATTGGAAACATAAAGCGTCTTATCATCAGCGTATTTATCCACCTCTGCGTAAACCTTCTTCTTCAAATCGATATCTTCTGGCACAGCTTCTATCATGAGATCTGAGTCCTTTAGAGCTTCCTTCAAATTAACCACGGGAGTTATTCTACCATAAATCGAATCAGAATCGTATTGAGAAATCTTCTTTTTCTCCACAAGCTTGTCGAGGGACCACCTTATCTTTTTCATTGCATTGTCGAGAAATGACTGGTCCACATCACGCAGCACAATCTCGTAGCCTGCAGTTGACGCAACTTGAGCAATACCGTGTCCCATAACACCTGAACCGAGAACAGTAATCTTGTTTATGGTATCCAATTTTAGACTATGTTCATCAGGCCGGATTTTTAAGGTTGTCCTCAGTACGGATTTATATTTGAGTAAATAAGCCATTAGGTTTGGCGATACTTGGATCTAGAGCGATTTACCGCCGATGTAACTAATTTGTCGAATAAAATGCTGTTAGGAGAATCAGATGAAATTATCAAAAGGATGGATTTTGTAAAGCACCGATTGATTGAACTTTACAAGAGGAACGTTGTGAAAATTAATCATTCCGCAATGGAACTTGTATGCGCGAGGCATCTTATGCGATACGATTATGCTGTAGATGTTGAAAGGCAGTTGAATGATATCCTAATCTGTGACCTATTCGCAACAAAAGGCGAGGGCGCGGCTATAGTTGAAATAGAGACAGGTTTTATACCCCCTGAACATGCTTTGGACCCGCTATCCTACTACTCCGCGCGGGTAGCTAGCAAGATAGCTAGGTATAGCAAGTTTGCGAATCAGTTTGTCCTAGCAACGCCCCCCGTAAGCGTACTCCCAATTCCCAAAATATTTAGGCGGCCTCCTCGCGACCGGAGTAGGGAAGCTATAAAAAAAGTAAAGGAATTATGCGACAGGTATTATCTTAATCCTCCTGTTAGCTTTAATGAAATTCTTAATTGCCACCTACATATGATCTATATTATCTCTGTTGATGAGGGAAGAGTGATTGAGATGGATATTGATTCATACTTTGAGGCGATCGATGGTATGATCTAGTGTGTAATAGTATACTAGCGTCATAATAACGCTCGCCATTCGTCCAGCCAGCACTCGAAAATTAACGTTATTATCACCTTTCAGTAAGTATCGGTCTTAGAGATCAATCTTTGAAAGTGTCTGTATACATGTTGAGGCAAGACAATCCCTCCAAGTGTACGGCAGCTAAACTTGTTCGGTTTGGATTAGCAGAACGAATCCGACACATCGGTTATAACACTATTATTCTTGATCCATTTTCGAAAGAAATACTCTTGAGGCAGGATCGAAGATTCCATTCTATATGCGCGATAGACTGTTCGTGGGAGAAAGCTGGAGTCGTTTTCAGCCGAGATCTAAAATATGGTAAACATCGACGACTACCTGCAATGCTAGCGGCGAATCCAACCAATTATTCAAAGCTAAGGAGACTCTCGAGCGTGGAAGCACTAGCTGGCTCTCTATTCATCCTCGGCTACGAGAAAGAGTCCCTAGAGCTCTTGAACAAATTCAAATGGGGTCCTAATTTTTTGCAAATGAATTATGATTTGCTCTGTGATTATCGCGATGCCAATAGCTCTGAAGATGTCAGTAAAACTGAACTAGTGTACTTTGGACAACTTTATTAGACGATATCTCTAAATTAAATCCGTACTTGTGAGCTAGTGAGCGGGTTACTCGAAAGAGAGGAAACTCCTCCCTCAACGCAGGCACTCGAATCAGCGATGATTAGTCGGAGACGGCTGGCTACGGAACAGAAAAGATATTCAGTCAGGATAAATAGAATTCATGATGGTCTAGATGGCCTGAGAACAAACTGATACTGAAATGAAAATGCCGACCCGAGTGGAGCAAGGCCAAATCGAGCATAAAGATCCTGCACTTGCTCAGGTTGGCTGCTCAGCGAAATCCCGCCTAAAACAGAAGGAGGGTTACTGCTAGAACACAAGTACGATAAATTGGATTCCACCTATAGGTGAAGTGCAAAGGCAAGAAATTAAGGGTCCATATAGATTTTCTATCTTAATGCTAACAGGTTGAACGGGGATGAGTTGGAGATGTCTATCACTTCCTTGTTTTAAAAAGTACGAAAACAGCAACGCCGCCCATCATCCCACCCAGGATCAGCAACACTTGAATCGGAAATCCTCCGGTCGCAGTGGCTGTGCCTTCAGGTGCTTCGGCAGTAACAAATGCAAGCTCGTTGTCTCCCGATTTTTCTATTCTTGAGAATCCCGCGATCGTAATCTGCCCACTTGGAGGAGGCGTAGAGGATTCTATCTCAGCCTGATCTCCGCCTATGTTAGCTGACGCGGTAGTTACTTTTTCGCTGAAAGTCCCCTCCCTAAAACTACTCTCTCCCAGAGAGTAAATTGAAACCACTCTTGCTCCCCCTATTTCTTCAAACCCAGCACCAGTAGCGGATGCTTGACTTCCAGTCGGATCAAAGAGGAAATGCCACCGATCCATGGGTATTCCTAAATCTTGAAAATTGAAAAGAGGTTCTCTCATTAGAGCAGCAGCCTCTGGCCCTGCCAGGTCTCGAGCTAATTCTGGAGAAGCTACCTGTAAAAGCCCTATAGGATAGTTCACACTTATATTCCCATATTGTGGTGCTGTGACCGGAAGAGGCTCATCAACAACTACACTCCTCCAGTCAAGATCAACAACTTCTCCCTGTTCATTACTGTCGAGAACAATACTAGTAAGTATTCCGTCAATTACAATTTTGTAGGAAAGCTGAAGTCCTTCTGAGGTGCCTTTGACTGATCCTGTGTAATCAAGCGTTGCATTTTCTATCTTGACAGGGCTACCTTTTTGTGTCCTAATGTCTGAGTTTATAGTGTCTATCAGCTCGGGCATCCCAGGGTCAGTTAGGTTGAGTGAAAATGTTACCCTCTCATCAATACTGCTAAGTTGCTGGGACAACGGGCTATTAGGATTGTATCCTATAGTGATAAACCTAGCTGCAGTCATAATAGCTTCACCCTTATCTGTATTCGGGACCATTGACGTCGTCAGCTGAACAGCTGAAACTGGTATGAAAAACACAGAAGTTAGTGATAGAAACACAATTAGGGCAATAGCATTCAGGTACACAGTGGAAACAGTATACCTCCTGTTTATAATCTTTATCTATAGGAGCTGATGTTCCAGAACATTGAAGATTTGCCGCAAATTATAGATTGATCAAGTAATTTATTATAAATTGCATTGGTGACAGTCCTGGCAGGGGGAACTGGTTCAATAAAGATAATCAGGGGGTTTGCTTCAGGGCCTCGGAATGAACTTGCTGTTATATCAAATGTAGGTGACAACGTCTGGTTACATGGTCTCTACATTTGCCCGGACATAGACACCGTGCTGTATGGGTTAACAGGCATACTATCTCCTAGTGGGTGGGGGGTTAGAGACGATACTTTTTCATGTCTCGATCAAATGGAAAAATTAGGTCAGGATATTTGGTTCAGATTGGGAGACAGAGACATAGCCACACACGTACTTAGGACTTCGTTAATCAGAATGGGAAAAAATCTTACCGAAATAACTGAGCAGATGGCAAAAGCATATTCCCTTCCTGAAAAAATATACCCTGCTACGGACGATCACTTACAGACCCTAATACAAACAGATCAAGGACCTATGCACATCCAAGAATTCTGGGTAAAGCACCAAGGGAAACCTAAGGTAGTAGAAATCCGATATGAAGGGGCGGAGAATGCAATTGCAAGTCCTAGCCTTATTAGTAGTTTGAAAAATTCTGATTTAGTAGTACTAGCTCCAGCAAATCCCGTAACGAGTATAAATCCGATTTTAATGGTAAGAGGAATAAGAGAACAGTTAAAGAAACTACGGAACAAAGTCGTCGCAATTTCCCCTGTAATAGGAGAACACGCGATTAGTGGACCCGCAATGAAATACATGAAAGCAATGAAATTGAAAAATTCAGCATTGGGGGTCGCAAATTTATATTCTGATGTCGTGGGAAATTTTGTAATCGATACTCGAGATTCGGAGCTGTCATCTAGAATCGTAGGTATGGATATGAATGTATTTCAAACCGACATAGTTATGAAGGATTATTCCGATGAGAAAAGGCTCTCATCATATATCAATAATTTGAAACTTTGAAAGTTTTCGCCATAGTCCCAGTGAAAAGCTTCGAAAATGCTAAAACTAGACTCGGAACATATCTCGGCACGAATGAGAGAACTAGGTTATCAGAAATGTTGCTAAGAAGGACAATATCTACTCTAAAAAAAACATTTAACATAGAAGAAATTCTGCTTGTTTCATCAGATACGAGGACAAAAAAAATTGCTTGCAAGTATAGAGCAACATTTTTGGAAGCGGAAGAAGAGGGTGTAAATTCTGCAGTTAATTTGGCCGACAAATATTGTGTTGCGGCTGGGGCTGACGCTTCAATCGTTTTGCCAATAGACCTGCCTCTGATGTCTCCTGAAGACATAAACATTGTTTGCGAATCAGGTCTTCATGAAGACAATTGTGTAATATTATGTCCTTCTTACAAATTAGATGGTTCAAATGTGCTGTTGAGGAAACCATGTAACATAATTAACACTTCCTATGATGCAAATAGCTATCCCATGCATGTCTTGGAAGGAATTAGAAATAATATCAAAACCAAAATCCTATTTGTAAGGAGCTTAATGATTGACATTGATACTATTCAAGATATCAGAAAACTGTTAGCCATGAACGAATCAGATGATAAGCTATTTCGATATCTGAGATCTACAATCACTAAACTTAATCTCTGATCTTACCCGTTTCTTGCAGACTTGTATCAGTATACTCAGATATCAGGAGACTTAAACGGATATTAAGTATTACTTATCTTACACGTCAGAAGCTAAAAATATAAAATGTAGTAATAAGAAATAAATCTGGAATGAATCTAATACGGGTATGGCGGATTCACAACCGTTTGGAAATGTGAGCTATGAATGTATGCGATGTGGTACTGTTGTTTCCATCGAAGAACTCTCTCGGCTTCCCGAAATCAAGTGTATTTGCGGCTTTCGAGTGTTCAGGAAATCACGCCAACCTATTGTCAAACAGCTCAAAGCGGTTTAACCCGAGGTTACTAAGGGTAAAATAATGAGGATTATTATAGTACGTCGGGCTAATTATTATGTGGTAACCTAATGAAGATAAAATGCCCAGACTGTCCTGGGCCAGCAGAACTTAGCGATGACTTTGGAAGTGTAAAATGCTCTAAATGTTCCTTAGATATTACTTATGGTGAGTATGTTAGGTATGTTGGCTATAAGGATGCAAGGTACCGAAATATCCTCGACGACTATAAATCTTAACATGAAAATGTGCTGTCTTTTAAATCGTCAAGTTTTTTAAATAGCAATCCTAGGAAAGGTTGGGTATGAAAACGGACAAGATAAGGGTAAATGATCACACTTACTCGGTAGCGCTTAACGAACAAACTCAAATGTATGCGAGGAAGTTGAAAGGTCTGTATCAACAGGGATATAGCGATGTAGACAGCTTTGATGAGGTAAGCTCCGAGATCTCCAATACCGTCAACAGCCTTTTGAAGCGTTCCGTGACCCCCGAGGTTAAAGAGGAGGATATGGACGGGGTAATCCAACATCTGCTAAAGGTATTCGACAAGGCCAGAAAAAACCCAGCGTAGAAAAATGGACTCATATTTCAGACCTTAGTTTTACAAATTCCGCGCAATAATTTACTTCCATAGTTGCCAATTGCAAAAACTCAATAATACCGCGTGTCGATACTTTTTGTGCGCCACTCCGCTACTAAGAAATGTGCCAACGTTTTGTGCGGGTTGGAATATGACCTTTATAATGATATTTATCAGTGCTCATGTGGGTGGCTTCTAGACGTAGTCTACAAAAGTCTGCCGTCTTCTAACCTAATAACAAAATTCTTTGAACGAAGAAACCATGGCGGCAATATCTTTAACGAAAGTGGAGTTTGGCGTTTTAGGGATCTGATAAACTTCGTCTCAATCGATACCGAAGACTTCGAGTCATGTAGTAACGTTCTAGTATCTCTTGATGGGTCAGAAGGTAGACTTTCTAGACCTTACAAGATGACCAAAGTTGCGGAATACGCTGATATGAATCATGATACACTCCTCTTGCAACCAGAAGGATACAATCCAAGCGGATCTTTCAAAGACAATGGCATGGCAACTGCTCTTACTCACGCGAAGATGCTAAATACGAAACGCCTTGTTTGTGCCTCTACCGGAAATACATCGGCTTCCGCGGCAATGTATGCAGCCAATGAAAACATGGAGTGCGACGTCTACGTTCCTAAAGGAGAAATTGCCCCAGGAAAGTTGGGGCAGGCTTTTCAGTTCGGAGCTCAGGTAATGCAGGTCACTGGGAGTTTTGATGATGCCCTTGCGATTTCGCTAAGAAATTGCAGTAACAATGGTGGCTATACTGTTAACTCAGTGAATCCGTTCAGATTAGAAGGTCAGAAGACTATTGTGTATAGAATCATGGAGTACCTTGACTGGAAGCCCCCGGATTGGATCGTCTATCCTGGAGGCGCACTCGGAAATAGTTCAAGCTGTGGAAAGACGCTAATTGAGTTATATGAATGGGGCTGGATAAAGAAAATCCCTAGACTTCTAATAGTAAATTCAACCGGGGCAAATACGTTGTACGAATTAGTAAACGGACTTTTCGAAGGTAAAAAGCTGAGCTGGAATCAGGGTCAGCCCGACACAGAAATGGTAAAGCGGTATTACTCGTCTAAAGACAGCAAAGGCCTAGTGCCGAAAACAGCTGCTACGGCAATCCAAATAGGTAAGCCTTCAAATATTTATAAGGCTCTAAGAGCACTCGATTTTACTCGCGGAATAGTAACTCAAGTTACAGATAAAGAGATGAGTGATGCAATGTCGATTGTTGGATTAAATGGATTCGACTGCGAAATGGCATCAGGATCTGTTCCAGCGGGGATTCGTAAACTGAGGCAAGAAGAGATGATCAAAAAGGATGATGTCGTGGTCGGCATCCTTACTGGAAGACAAAAAGATCCTAAACTCTCAGTTCAATACCACACCGATGCTTCTAATATGTATGCTCGTCCTCCTAGAACAGAAAGAATGCAATAATAGCCTGCTTACTGCTACCTCCTATGTTTTCTTTCACGTGCTTCCCTGGAGGCTTTATTAAGAGAAAATATAATCGCGTTTGCCTTATCTTGAGTCTCTTTCCATTCCTTTTTAGGGTCCGAATCTATAACTATGCCTGCTCCAGACTGAATAGATGCGGAGTGTTTTGTTATAACAAGTGAACGTATTGTTATGGCGAAGTCACAAGATCCGTTGGCGGAAAAATAGCCTACAGCTCCTGCATATAGCCCTCGCGGGTGCGGTTCTAATTCATCGATTATTTGCATAGCTCTCACCTTAGGTGCTCCAGAAACAGTTCCTGCTGGAAATACTGCCTTAAGAGCGTCGTACGAGGTGAGTCCCGTGGCGAGCTGACCCTCCACATGCGAAACAATATGCTGAACGTGACTAAATCTCTTTATTGACATTAGTTCTGGAACTTTCACAGTCCCGTACTTACAAACCCTGCCAAGATCGTTGCGTGCTAGGTCTACTAGCATTGTATGCTCTGCAACTTCCTTTTCGTCCAATAGTAACTCTTTGGCTAGTATTTTGTTTTGGAGTTCATTCTTGACTACTGGTCTTGTCCCCGCTATGGGAAAGGTCTCGATATGTTTGGCGGTTACGCGAACCAACATCTCTGGACTAGACCCAATAATCGCCATATCTCCAAGCTTCAAGAAATACATGTACGGCGATGGGTTTACTTCTCTCAATTTGCTATATACAGGCAGCAGATCTCCGTTGATCGTAAAGGTGGTATTCCTAGAAAGCACAACTTGGAAGATGTCTCCTTCATATATGTACTGTTTAGCTCTCCTGATCATATCCCCGTACTCATGTTTGTTTATGATAGTCGTAGGATTCGAGCATGAAAAGTTCTTCATTAAAACAGGACTGGCTGTTTCGATTTTAGTATTAAGTTCGTTATATCGAGATTTACCGGTGGTAAAGTAGTACGCGCTGTCCTTATGATGGTCAAAAATTATGCCATCAGTGTATATTCCGAATTCTAGAAGTGGATAATTTTTTTTCAAGCCTTCTGATGGTAGGTGCTCCCAGTAGCGGATAGCATCGTAGCCTATAAATCCAACAGCTCCTCCTACGTATCTGAACCTATTATCGTCGACCTTACGAACAAATGTACTAAGCTGCTCAAGAGGATTGATTAGGTTACGATTACTTACGATTTTATTCTTAGAATTTCTTACATAAATCCTTGAAGAATCACAGCTTACTATAAGCTCAGGATCAAAACCAATAATAGAGATTTCCGCAAGTCGTTTAGGGCCTACGAGCGATTCTAGAATAAAAAGGCGCCTGCTAAATTGGTATAGCTTACAAAAGATACGGAAGGGATCGTCCTTTGTATTTAATTTCTTCAACTGCAAGCCTCCTTTTCCTCGTTCTAAAGACGTATCCAATCGCAGTCTTTCCCGCTAACCAACGTTCTATTTTGATTTTGTCGTAATAAAGTTTTGTAAAATAATCTCATATCAAAGAATAGGTCAGTCTGGTGCTGAGGACGCTTACTTCCCTCAGCCCTCCTAATCTTCCTTTGGTTGATTATCTTAAATCAGAGAGGTCATCCTGAGTCTCCATCACGGAGAGGCGGTGAGGAGTAAGTGGCCTTCTGCCTGCAAAGCCCTCATTTTTCTTATGCCAAAATTTTACTTCCTTTTCTCCTACCTTCCAGCATAACCATACTTCCTCATCAAATCTCTTGGATGGGAAGTCAATCAGTCCTTCATCTACGCTTTTTACAATTACGCCAAGCTCCTCAAGCTGCTCTATAGATTTGTAAAGCCTGCTGACTTCGCCATTCAGCTCTTGCTTTTTATTGAAGAATTCGCTGAATTGTGAATCTGTATCGATGATCCGCTGCAAATCCTCCTGAAGATCAACAACATGATTTTTTTGAATCATTATCTGTTTGATTTTACGCTCTATATTAGGCAGCACTCTATTGGCATCATGTGGAGTACAAATCTTAAACATTAAGGCACCTTCTTAGGGGGAAAAATCTAATTTATGTATTCCCTCCCGGAATCAACGGAAATTTACCTACTAAAGTTATCTAATTCAGAAGACCGGTGGATCATTCTGTATGCAAAAATCGAAGGTTTGATGGCAGACAAGGTTCAGAATAAGCCAATATATTCGTTGGGTGTGAATACCGTATAGATATGCAGAACAGCCATTCGCTTAAGCTTGCACATGGTTCGATAAGACATGCAATAATAGCCGTACAACCGGAGCGGCTCATCAAAGAGAGCCTAAGATTAAAAAATGGGCAACTTTTTATTAAAGACACTACAAATCACCAAACTACTATAGACCTGGATCCATTTGAGTCTATATATTTAATCGGAGCCGGCAAAGCTACTGCAGGCATGGCTATCGCAATCCGCAAAATTCTGGCCAATAGAGTTTCTGGAGGTGCATTAACGATTCCGTATGGTTCAACCCAGAATATTCAGGATATATCCATTACATACTCAAGTCACCCAGTCCCCGACTCCTCAGGAGTGAAGGGAACAAAAAAGATAATGGAAATTTTGAGGAAAACTTCTCCAAATGATTTAGTCATTGTTCTTCTTTCTGGTGGTGGGTCCTCACTCATGCCATTGCCCCCAAATGACCTTTCTCTTGAGAAAAAAAGAACTATCACTAATTCTCTATTGCTCTCCGGGGCGCCTATTGAAGAGATTAATATTGTGCGAAAGCATCTTTCACGAATAAAGGGCGGTCAGTTACTTCGCTATATGAATAAAAAGTGTCGGCTAATTTCCCTTATAATATCGGATGTAATTGGGGATAGGTTAGACGTTATAGCCTCGGGTCCAACCTATCCTGATCCATCCACTTATGACGACGCTGCAGGAGTACTCCGCAAGTATGGTCTCTGGGAAGCGGACCGGGATGTAAAAAATGCTATAGAACAGGGTATAAGAAAACATAGACAAGAAACACTAAAACCTAGCGATGAGATTTTCAATAGAGTCACAAACTTACTCATCGGTAACAATGATATTGCTTGCACCGCCGCCGCGAACTATCTGAGAAGTCAAGGAATAGAAGCTTATAAGTTAGGAACAAAATTTGATGGTGAAGCTAAATACTTTGGAAGGAAACTAGCAACCTTAGCAAAGAAACTGCAGAAGAAGCGATCACGAATTGCCTTCATCCTAGGAGGAGAAACAGTCGTAAAGGTAAACAAGGCAAAAAAATACGGGCTAGGAGGTCGTAACCAGGAAGCGATGGTGGCTGCAGCAATAACCCTTCAAGACTTCCAGATCGACCGTAATATTACAATCCTATGCGCTGGGACAGACGGAATTGATGGAAATTCTAAAGCCGCAGGAGCATTCTTAGATTCCCGAGTTTTGTCGGCGATCAAAGAACGCAATCTTGATGCACATCATTTTTTGAGAACTCATAATAGCTATTGCTTTTTCAAGCAGCTGGATTCGCTTATTATAACCGGCCAGACAGGAACTAACGTAAACGACATTTCGATCGTCTGCAAAACTAAATAATCTCGACTGCACAATGACTCTACCTAACGAATCCTATGCAATAAACTGGTTATTCTGAAACACGCACACGATATTCTGCGGCGGCGACGATCTTTTCTATTCGATTTTCACCTCGAATTATGATCAGTGAGCCATCTTCATCCAAATCTACTACTTTAGCGGCAAAAAGATCTCCACCTCTTGATATTTGCACCGACTTAGAAATTATAGGTTCGGCCCTTTCCTTCCACTTTTCAAGAATCGGATAGCCATTGTTTGCTTCAATTCTGCAATAATATTCGTCAAATGTTTGCAATATACAATTAGTTAACTCCTCCGTATTACAAGTAGTTCCTAGTTGCTCTTGTAAAGAAGATACTGGATACGTCTGTTCTCGGCCTATCTCCCTCTCAATTTGTGCAGCTTTTACATTAGCATTAACTCCGATACCTACGATCATATGGTCAATATAGTCGGAGGTTACGGAAGCATCTATTAGTACCCCTGAGACTTTCATCCCCTGGATTAACACGTCGTTGGGCCACTTTAATCTCGAAGTTGTGCCAACAGATCTATCAATAGCCTCAGAAACAGCTACAGAAGCACAGAACGAAAATAAGGTGATGTTGCTAGGATGCAATTTCGGACTTAGTATTATTGAAAGCCATATTCCGCCCCTAGGGGATACCCATCTATTCCCGTGCCTCCCTATACCATTTCGCTGGCGATTTGAAATTATAACAACGCCATTCGCGGCCGAAATGCCATTAGTCGAGATCAAACGCTTGGCAAACTGCTGGGTAGAAGATAATTTGTCGAACCACAATATCTTGGTACCTACAAACTTTGTCCGGAGGCTGCCCTGTAGTTTTACAGCTTCAGTGAGCAACTTCCGAGTAGTTTTCATGCTACAAGTGCCCTGAGTTCTCAGTCACAACATCAAAGTGATAAACTTACTCATTTTAAGGTTTTTTGTGCATACCGTACGGTACTGCCTGACGGGGCGAGTAGATTAGTTGTTAATGTTGCTCGATCTGGCGGGAGTTCTGGAAAAAGTTAAACCACAAAGGCATATACGAAATACTATCGCGACGAGATGTAGAATTGATGAGTAAGTGGCTTAGAGCTATTAGGTTCAGGTTCCTGCTTGCCTCCTTGATGGCTTCAGCAACTGGAATTTCCCTTGCCTTATGGAAATACTCCTCATACGATTTGAGTTTCGCCATTTTGACTCTGGCTGGCGTATTAAGTTTGCATGCGAGTATAGATCTCTTAAACGATTATTGGGATTACAAACGTGGTATAGACAAGGTTACCAAAAGGACTAAGTTCAGTGGGGGCAGCGGGGTAATACCAGAAAAAATTCTCTCACCGGACAGTATCTACAAAGCCGCTCTACTTTTCTTGATCATAGGTATAACCATTGGGGGGTATTTTGTGCTAGTACGAGGGGCTTTTATAGCTGTTATACTTGCCTTTGCAGTTTTGGCGATTTTATTTTACTCTTCAAGAATAGTGAATTTTGGCCTCGCAGAACTGTTCGTAGGCATCAAAGGCGCACTAATTGTCCTAGGATCATTTTACGTTCAAATTCCAGTTGTAGAATCACCTGCCATATTTGTGGGAGCAATGGTAGGACTACTGTCATCTTCCGTTCTGCTAATAAACTCATTTCCTGATTATAGGGCGGATCGCATAGGAGGTAGAATGACTCTTGTCGTAATGTTGGGTAAAAGGAGATCCTGCATAATTTTTGCAATGATGGTTGTGGCAGAATATGTTATGATAGCGGCTGGAATATACATCGGTTTCCTAAATGCATATTCAGTGCTGTGCTTTCTATCAATCCCATTTGCTTTAAAGGCGATTAGAGAACTAGGAAAGAACTACGAAGACAGTGATGAGGATAGTGATGCTCTAATCCCGGCTATGGCATCGGCCTTAACCTACTCCCGTATCACCAGCCTTGCCGTGCTATTTAGCATGATATTACCGGCAGTCTTAAGATAGGGCGGTGTTAGGCACCTAGATTACCTTTACCGGCGAAAAATGTTGAGTCAATCTATAGCCTCTCTATATCAACAGTAAAGTCTGAGGAATTTAGGGTGCTTCCACATGTTTTGCATTTCCCGCCGTGGGCTCGTAATATATCCCTAATAGGTCTCAGGGTGATGATTCTTGATATAATAGCGCCACATTTACCACAGATTACTTCTGCCGAAGGATATGACATCACAGAAAGATTGGGATCACATTGAGCCTCAAAAACAAGAACGTCAAAAAGCGTTGACCATCAAAGTGCATCAAAGTACATTTGTATAGGATTAATATACCAAGCCAGGCCGGAATCTTGAATATTCCCTCCTTAGCTTCCTCATCCTGATAATCATATATAGTGCTATCGATATCAGCATTCCATGTTTAAAGACCCAGTCTGCGGTATCGAATTGAGAGAAGGAATGGCGTTAACCTATGAACACAAGGGAAAGATCTACTTCTTTTGTTGTAACGGATGCAAGGAAATTTTCATGAAAAAGCACAGAAGACTATATAATAAACTAATTTGGTTTTTTAATTTTTCCCGAAGCAATCGAGCTGTATGACATGTTTATAGATGGGTCTTGGATCAATCTCCACTGATTGAAAGCTGTCTTCATAAAAGGCAAAAATAAGATATCTATTGAAGACCTCCCATCCCCCACAATAAGGAGCGGTGATCTCTTGGTTAGAATGAAAGCATGTGGACTCTGTGGTTCTGATATTGAAAAGGTATATGGAAATTATGGCATGTCGTCAGGCAAACTGGGGCACGAACCAAGTGGTGAAGTAGCAGCGGTAGGTAGCTCTGTTTCAGGCTTTTCGGTAGGGGACAGAGTTTACGTGCACCATCATGTCTCATGTTATTCCTGTCGCTATTGCCTGCATGGAGATCACACTATGTGCGCTTTCTTTCATTCGAGTAATATAGACCCTTGTGGTCTGTCGGAAGAAATTTTGGTCCCAGAGTGGAATGTTTCACGTGGAGGAGTCATAAAACTCCCACATAGCATGTCATTTGAAAAGGCAGCGCTAATAGAGCCGCTAGCATGTTGCATGAGAGGTTTCGACAAATGTAATATGCAGAAGGGCGACAATATTGCTATCTTCGGCGCAGGACCAGCGGGTGTGATGCATGTTCTTCTGGCCCAGGCTATGGGCAGCGGTAAAATATTTCTTATTGATCTCAACCAGTTTAGATTGGATCTGGCAAGAAAACACTGCGAAATTGAGATACTCAACAATAAAGGACAGAAAAATATTCAAGATTATGTTTATAGGGAAACCAACAACATAGGAGTGGATCTCTCTATTATTGCCACAGGCAATCCAGAAGCTATAATTCAGGCCTTCAGCATGACACGAAGAGGAGGAAAGATTCTTCTTTTTGGTGTTCCGAGCAATGGCACAAAGATAATTTTGGACACCCATGATATATACTCTAATGAATTTTCGTTAATTCCAAGTTATGCAGCCTCCGAAGTCGAGACAAACCAAGCCTGTGCCATACTTGATAATAAAAGAGTAGATGTAGACTGGATTATCACCCACCGTTTCGGTTTAAGACGAGCCAAGGAGGCAATCATATGTGCGCACGAGGCAAGAGACTCAATGAAGGTTGTAGTTACTTCGTGAGAGAATAAACTTATAAATACTACGGCCATGTCGGGAAGTTGATCGAAGTATGGACTGGGGTATGAAGAATCGAATGTCCAAGATTATCAGTCCTGAAGATGGCCGATGCGTTATGCTTGCGGTTGATCACGGTTATTTTCTTGGTCCCACGGATGGGCTTAGAGTGCCTAGGCGAACTATCAAACCGCTCTTGCCCTATGCTGACTCTCTCATGATAACACGAGGAGTTTTGAGGACTTCAGTTAACCCTGACGTCAATATTCCCATAGTTTTGAGAGTTTCAGGCGGAACTAGCATTGTCGGAGAGGACCTTTCCAACGAAACGTTGATTACTTCGATGGAAGAGGCTATCAAGCTGAACGTTACCTCTCTAGCCCTCTCAATTTTTGTAGGGAGTAAATACGAACACAGATCGCTTTCTAACCTTTCAAAACTAGTTGATATGGGAGAAAAGTATGGAATACCTGTTCTGGCTGTTACAGCTGTTGGAAAGGAGATGAATCGAGACTCACGCTATTTGGGTCTGGCTTGCCGCATAGCCGCCGAAATAGGTGCACGCGTTGTCAAGACCTACTACTGCGAGAACTTTGAAGAGGTTGTAGAGGGATGTCCCGTCCCCATAGTAGTAGCAGGTGGTAAGAAGTTGGCGTATGAATCTCAAGCTCTACAGTTGGCTCATGATGCTTTGCGCTATGGGGCATCAGGTGTAGACATGGGCCGGAATATTTGGCAATCAAGTCATCCAGTGCCCATGATAAGGGCTCTGAGATCCATAGTTCATGCAAATGCAACGGTAGATGAAGCCTACGGGGAATTCATAAAAAATACTCAATTTGAGGCGAGTAAAGAAGATACCATAGAAACGAAATGAGCAAGTTTGAGCTCGGAATCTTTATTAGTTCTATTAGCGCCACATCTCGATAATAGTGTGCGACATATTCTACATTCGGAATTATTTAAGATTTGACTGAGTGGTGAATTACTGAGTAATTGGAAATGCTAGGTGCTGAAGCACTCATAAAGGCACTAGAAAAGGAGGGAGTAGATGTCGTGTTTGGTCTACCCGGTGGTGCTAACTTGCCGATGTATGACGCGCTAGTCGAGGCCAATCTGCGTCACATCTTAGTAAGACACGAACAGTCAGCGGCTCATATGGCTGATGGTTATGCCAGAATAAAGCGAAAGGCGGGGGTTTGCTTTGCTACTTCAGGACCCGGAGCAACTAACCTTATTACGGGCATAGCCACGGCTTATGCTGATTCATCCCCAATGATAGCAGTAACCGGACAGGTTCCATTGGCAATGATCGGGAAAGACGCATTTCAAGAAACTGATATAATAGGTGTTGCCAACCCTTGCACAAAATATGCCTTTCAGCCAAGAGCTGCTTCTGAAATACCAGAAATAGTGAAAAAAGCATTCTATGTCTCTGAAAGTGGAAGGCCAGGCCCAGTCCTTGTAGACATCCCAAAGGATGTCCAGCAGGCTAGGGAAGAAGTATCTTTTCCTGATTTAATAAAGGTAAGGGGGTATAATCCGATAGCAGATGCAGATCTTTCCCAATTAGACAGAGCTGTCAAGACTATGATGAAATCTGAAAGGCCCATAATCATGGCAGGAGGCGGGGTAATTCTCTCTGGCGCGTTCTCAGAACTCCAAGCTCTGGCGGAATTGTTGATGGCCCCCGTGGTTACCACCTTCAAGGGTAAGGGTTCTTTTCCGGAAAACCATCCATTAGCAATGGGACCTATTGGGATGCATGGACATGCAGAGGCAAATAAGATAATTATCGAAGCAGATTGTATAATAGCAGTAGGAGCCAGATTTTCTGACAGGTCGGTTGGAAGATTTGACGAATTTGGCAAGGGGATGACGATAATCCACTTGGACGTCGATCCGGCGGAAATCGGCAAGAACAAACAAGCAGATATTGCTGTAGTAGGTGACGTTAAATCATCTCTCAGGACTGCAGTTAAAATGCTCACAAAGTACAAGATTATAAAACGAACCAGCGATGACCCATGGCTCAAACGACGGAAAGAACTGATCGATTACTATGCTGAGTCGATCAAGGACTATCCTCGGGAATTGACCGCTAAGAAGGCCTTGAAAAAATTAAGAGAAATACTGCCACCTAATGCCATTGTAACGACAGAAGTGGGACAGTGTCAGATGTGGGCATCCCTACATTTTGACGTCATTTCTCCCGGAACTTTTTTTAGTTCAACAGGACTTGGTACGATGGGTTTCGGTTTCCCAGCTTCTATAGGGGCAAAAGTGGCGAGACCCAGATCGACAGTGGTCGACATAGCTGGGGACGGTTCATTTAATATGACTGAGAACTCGCTTGCAGTATCTGTTTTGGAAGGACTTCCCGTCATAGTCTTTTTAATGAACAACTATATGTTAGGGATGGTGGCGCAATGGCAGAGAACATTTTACAAAAGAAGATACATGGGAGTGGACCAACGGAAGTGTCCTGATTATGTAAAGATTGCAGAGGCTTATGGGGCACAGGGAATAAGGGCGCAGTCTATAGAAGAACTGGAAAAGGCTCTCAGAAAGGCTTTGGGTACGGATGTGACAACAGTAATTGATATCACGATCGATCCGGAGGAAGATGTTTATCCTTTCGTTGTGCCTGGAACCGGATTGAAGGATATGATAACGGGAGCTTAGTCGTAGGAACAATGTTAATGAAAACGGGTGACACACTCGCAGAGGAGTCATGGCATATAGTAGCTGCCCTTGTCGAGAATAAGCCAGGTGTCTTGTTCAGGATAACCAATTTGTTTAGGGCGAGAAGTTTTAACATCGAAAGCATAACTGTAGGGACTACTGAACAAGTAGATCTTTCACGCATGACTATCACTACAAAGACCGATGAAAGGACTTTAGACCAGCTTGTGAAGCAGCTTAGAAAATTAATTGATGTAGTTGAAGTTAGAGTCCTCGATACTTCAACTACGGTTTACAGGGAATTGGCATTAATAAAGATGAAAGCGGATAAGCCAACGGCTAGAATGGAAATTACAAGTTATGCTTCTATATTTAGAGCAAATATACTTGATATAAACAAAGATAGCATCATGGTAGAGATCACAGGAACGCCTGATAAGATTGATGCATTTAAGAATCTTGTCTACTCTTTTGGAATCATCCAACTTGCTAGAACAGGTGTTTCCGCTCTTCCAAGGGGAGATAACTTCTGAATGGACGAAATATCTAATAAAGTAAGGATTTTTGATACAACTCTCAGAGATGGAGAACAATCCCCTGGGGTATCAATAAATCCTGAACAAAAGTTGCAAATAGCAATTAAACTTGACCAGTTGGGAGTAGATGCCTTAGAAGCTGGTTTTCCCATCGTCTCCCATGGGGAAATGGAAGCAGTGCGTAATATCAAGAAATTGGGGTTGACAGCTGAAATCTGTGGGTTGGCAAGAGCACTCTCTTCGGACATTGACTCAGTCATAAACTGTGATTTAGACTATGTGCACACCTTCATCGCGACATCGGATATCCATATGAGATACAAACTTAACATGTCTCCTGAGGAAGTTATACAGAAGGCAGTGGAGGCTGTAGAGTACGCGAAATCCCACGGCTTGCAGGTAGAGTTTTCATCTGAGGATGCTACTAGATCTGACATAACTTTCTTAACTAGAGTGTTTAAGGCGGTTGTCGAGGCAGGGGCAGACAGAATAGATATACCGGACACCGTTGGCTACGCTACTCCAGAATTCATCTCACAATTGGTTTCGACCATAAAAAAACAAATTAAGGTTCCCATAAGTTTGCATTGCCATAATGATTTCGGCTTGGCGGTAGCCAATTCTATCGCTGGGATAAATGCCGGAGGTGCGTGCGCACATGTTACGGTAAACGGTTTAGGAGAACGAGCAGGTAATGCTTCCCTTGAAGAGTTCGTAATGGCATTACAATGCTTGTACAAGAAGGAGCATAATATTCACACAACGTTGCTTTATGAAACTTCTAGATCCGTATCAAATATTATGGGCATAGCAGTACAAGCAAACAAGGCAATTATCGGTGAGAATGCGTTCGGACATGAGTCAGGTATTCACACACATGGTGTCCTTAACAACCCCTTAACCTATGAGCCTATAGCTCCTGAGACTGTAGGCAGAAAAAGATGGTTACAGGCAGGAAAACACGCTGGAGCACATGGAATTAGAGCAATGCTCCTAGATTTCGGCATAAAATGCACAGAGGAGCAATTACGTAGAATAGTTGAGAGACAAAAGAACTTGGCGGACAAGGGAAAATCTATAAGTACTGCTGAGCTTCTATCTATAGCTGGAGAAGTACTACAGGATAGCAGGTTTGAAGAAAAGTTTAAGCTACATGATTTTCATATTGTCACGGGCATGAACCTTATCCCTACAGCCGTTATAAGGTTAAATACAGATGGTAAAGATATGATCGCATCTGAAATAGGGGTTGGTCCGGTAGATGCAGCGCTAAAAGCTATACAAAAAATTGCATCTGAGATAGCTAATGTAAAGATAAGGGAATATAAGCTTGATTCTATAACTGGGGGCTCCGATGCACTTGCTGAGGTTTCTATCAAGGTTGAGGATAAGAATGGAAATGTCGTTTCAGCTCGTAAATCAGGTGAAGATGTAGTTGTCGCGTCGGTGCAGGCCATGATAGATTCAATAAATAAAATAATGTTGCGAAAAATCCTATATTCTAAAAACTAAGTCACCCATTGAGGAAGCAAATACTTGACCAAATATATCATATCCCTCATTAGAGGTGACGGAATAGGCCCTGAGCTGGTAGATTCTGTAGACCGATTATTGGAGACAATAAGTAATAGTTCGGATGTAAGATTGGATGTGAAAAAAATAGACGCTGGAGACAGCGCGAAAGCTAGATTCGGTAAGGCAATGCCGGATCAGGCGCTAGAAGTGATAAAAAGGTCTGATGCTTGCTTAAAAGGACCCGTTGGTGAGAGTGCAGCCGATGTCATTCTGGTTTTAAGGCAGTCGATGGACCTGTACGCTAATATTAGACCAGTAAAATCGTTTCCGAATTTAAAAGGATTATCGGACACGATTGATCTACTGATAGTTAGAGAGAATACCGAGGATGTGTATTTGGGCTGGGAGTTTGAAGCCGATGATGGTACTGTTATTACTTTGAGACGTACTTCAGAGAGAGCTTCACGCAAGATTGCTGAATGTGCATTTAGAGCTAGTAGGCAACGGAATCAGAAAAAGAAAGTTGTTGCGGTTCATAAAGGAAATGTCTTAAAAAAAGGGGACGGGCTATTTGCCAAGACCTGCAGAAAAGTATCAAAGAATTTTCCAGAAATTGACTTCGTAGAACAATATGTAGATGCTTGTGCCATGAACATCATTCGTAAGCCAGACGATTATGATGTAATAGTAACGACAAATATGTTTGGGGATATCCTATCCGATGAGGCTATACAGGTTGCCGGCAGCATAGGCATGGGGCCGGCAGCTAATATAGGTGAGGACTTTGGGATATTCGAGCCTATACATGGCGCAGCCTTCGATATAGCCGGCAAGAATATAGCAAACCCTTCTTCGATTCTTCTCTCATCTAAGATGATGCTAGAGTGGCTTGGAGAAAAAAATAACGATTCGGTTGCAATTAGGGAGGCCCAAAAAATTGAACATGCAATAAGGAAATTGTTGATAGACAATAAGAAAACAATAGATATAGGCGGAGACCTTTCAACAATTGAATTTACAAAAGCAGTAATAGACCAGGTCTCTAGCTCCTACTAGTTTTAGATGCAGATTCAGCTGAGAACTATACTATAAGATGATATATGGGCTCAATTTGATACCAGACAATATGCAAGCAAAGCGGTGGGTTGACAATGAGGTTTCGATGGATGCTCTTCAGCATATGACCATTGCTGTTATAGGATACGGTATTCAGGGTCGTGCTCAGGCCAGTAATATGAAAGATTGTGGACTTGACGTAATAGTAGGCTTAAGGAAAGGAGGAGAAAGTTGGTCGATCGCAGAAACAGAAGGACATAACGTCATGCCAATAGACGAGGCGTCAAAACAAGCTGACATTATACATGTTCTTATTCCTGATATGCAGCAACCAAAGGTCTACAGAAAGCACATCGATCAACATCTGAGAGAAGGTAAAACACTAAGCTTTTCACATGGAGCAGGTATCCATTGGCATTGGATCGAACCGCCGGGATATACTGACGTCATAATGGTTGCTCCCAAGGGCCCTGGACAACTAGTTCGAGAACTTTTTTTAGAGGGTTTTGGCACACCTTCGTTAGTCGCAGTCCACCAAGACAGATCTGGAGAGGCTTGGAGAAGGGTACTTGCTTTGGCAAAGTCCATAGGAAGCACCCGCCCGGGTGTGATTCAAACAACATTCAGGGAGGAAGTTGAAACTGATTGGTTTGGTGAACAAGCAGACTTATGCGGGGGGACACACGCACTTATAATAAATGCCTTTGAAACATTAGTTGAGTCTGGATACCAACCAGAAGTTGCGTATTTTGAGTGCTTGCACGAGTTAAAACTCATTGTGGATCTAGTTCAACGTTATGGCTTACGTGGAATGTATGATCGGGTGAGCGAAACCGCACGGTATGGGGGTCTAACTAGAGGACCTCTCATTCTTAATAAATCTGTGAAAGAAAAAATGCAGGAAATACTGAGGGAGATTCAGTCTGGCAGCTTTGCCGAAGAGTGGCTGAACGTCTATCAGAAGGAGGGTAAGAATTCCTTTAGCAAATTTATGGAAAAAATCGATATTCATCCAATTGAAAAGATCGGCAGGGAAATGCGTGATATGATTTGGGCTTCAGGCAGGCCGTAGTTAACTAGTTGAATCTGATCTCCGAACATTACTATTAATGTGCTCGATAATGGACGACAATGAGGTCCCGGGACCGAAGTTGCCAGTTATTCCATGCTCCTCCAAAATCCTCTTGTCATGTTCGGGTATGATGCCACCTCCTACTATCAATATATCACTCATTCCTCGTTCCTTGAGTAGCCTAGCTACCTTTGGAAAAATAGTAAGATGGGCCCCATTCAATAAGCTCATGGCAACCACTTCTACATCTTCTTCCGCTGCGATCTTAGCTACCTGCTCAGGAGTACAGAAGAGGCCAGAATAAATGACTTCAAACCCAGCATCTCTTAGAGCTCTGCATATTACAAGTGCGCCCCTATCGTGACCATCAAGTCCCAGTTTAGAAACCAACACTCGTATAGGCTTCCGGATATTTTCCTTCCGTTCTACTCTTCCGGACATGTGTACTTCCTTCTTTCTCAAGGTTAAAATGTTTCCGACCTAGAAAAATTTAGGTAAGTATGTTTATCCCGGAAGCTCTACCCACAAGTTAATAAGATCCAAATAACATACATTCTCGACTTAATTAATTGAATGACATCGCCTAAGGCATCTAATATTGTTGAGGGAGTTCTGGAAGGCGACAGGAGATCGATCGCTAGAGCTATATCTATTGTTGATAATGACGAAACTGAATCCCGCGCAATCGTAAAAGCCATTTTCAGACGAACCCGAAACGCGAAAACAATCGGACTAACTGGCTCAGCCGGAACGGGAAAGAGTACCTTGGTAGGCAAGCTAGTTCCAGAGTTTCATTCCCTAGGGTACTCGGTTGCTGTCCTAGCAGTAGACCCTACTAGTCCAATAACTGGAGGGGCCATTCTGGGAGACAGGGTGAGGATGCAATCTATTAACAGTGACGATAGAGTATTTATGCGAAGCTTAGGCTCCCGAGGATCTTACGGGGGCGTTTCGAGATCCCTAAGAAATATCATCAGGATACTGGACGCTGCGGGATATAACCTGATAATGATTGAAAGCGTAGGCGCAGGACAGGTCCAGACTCAGATCTCCTGGCTTGTAGATGTGACTGCAGTAGTTTTCATACCATATGCTGGTGATCATATTCAAAACATCAAAGCAGGATTAACTGAGGTCGGTGACATTTGCATAGTGAATAAGTCTGATTTGGAAGGAGCAGAAACGTTATATCAGTCGCTCCTTGAATATGTTTCAGATAATCAGAAAAGACCTTGTGTTCTAAAGGTATCTGCAAAAACTGGAAAAGGCATCAAGGACCTTGCGGTGAAGATTGATGAGAGGATATCTAAAAAAAACTTAGATCGGACAGAAATCGAAAAGAAAAAATTGGAGTTGGAGGTAAAAGATATGATTTTAACTACGATCGAACAAAAGGTTTCTTCGATGTTGGAAAAGGATAGTAAGTATCGCGTTATGATAGAAAAGCTTGTAGATAAGAAAACAGATCCTTTTAAGGTTGCCGATGAAGTTATCCGTGCATTAATGTGAGGCGGCTGCTATGTCAACAGATTCATTGAAGACCGACTCTGGTATTCCAGTTAAACGTGTTTATTCTAGAGGCTCGTCTGGAAACGCAGACAATGAAGGGCCAGGCAAATTCCCTTACACTCGTGGGCTCTACTCTAACATGTACAGAGAGCGACTTTGGACTATGAGACAGTATAGCGGATTTGGGAGCTCTGAAGAAACAAACAAGAGGTTCAAGTTTTTGCTCGATCACGGTCAAACTGGTTTGTCCTTAGCTTTTGACCTTCCAACGCAGACAGGGAGAGATTCTGATGATCCACAATCTGAAGGAGAGGTGGGAAGGACGGGAGTGTCAATAAGCTCGATTAATGACATGTTAACCTGCTTTGAAGATATCCCCCTAAACAAAGTCAGTACTTCAATGACCATTAATTCGACAGCTTCAACTTTGCTTGCTCTCTATATCACCGTTGCGGACGCTCAAGGCGTTCCGCCGGTTCAACTCAGGGGAACAACCCAGAACGATATCCTAAAGGAGTATATTGCGAGAAATACTTACATTTATCCGCCCAAGCCTTCCCTACGGCTGATTGGTGATGTGATAGAGTACTGCGCCAAACACATTCCCCAATGGTATCCCATTAGTATATCTGGGTACCATATGCGAGAAGCTGGCTCTAATGCCGTCCAGGAGTTGGCATTTACCTTTGCCAACGCGATAGAGTATATTCAAACATGTATCGATAGAGGACTAAAGATAGATGATTTTGCACCACGTCTTTCCTTTTTCTTCTGCTGTACTATGGATTTTTTTGAAGAGATCGCGAAGTTCAGAGCCGCCCGCAGAATATACGCGAATATTATGAGAGATACGTTCCATGCTAGGAGCGCTAAATCAAGGCATTTACGATTTCATGTGCAAACAAGTGGAGAGTCATTGACCGCACAACAGGTAGATAACAACGTTATTAGAGTTTCATGTCAAGCAATGGCAGCAGTGCTTGGTGGTTGTCAGTCTTTGCATACGAACTCAAAGGATGAGGCTCTTGCTCTACCGACGGAGCAGTCTGTGAAGATCGCACTCAGAACTCAACAGGTAATAGCAGCGGAGACTGGAGTGGTTAAGACTGTAGATGCGCTGGGTGGTTCGTATTATGTAGAATATCTTACATCTAGAATAGAAGATGAAGTTCAGAAATACCTAAAGAAAATCGACAGAATGGGCGGCGCCCTTCCTGCCATTGAAAAGGGCTTCTTTCAAGAAGAGATCAGAAGGAATGCATACAACATGAAAAAGGATATTGATACTAAAAAGAGAATAATTGTGGGTGTCAATAAGTTTCAGGACTCATCGAACGTAGAGCCAAAATTAAATGTGATCGACACCAAAATAGAGATGCGACAGAAGAACAAGCTTAAAGACTTCAGAAACTCCCGTGACAGAGTCAAGTTTGAACGTTCTATCAGTTCACTTGAAAAAGCGGCTGAGGACCAAGATAAGAATTTGATGCCATTTATCGTTGACGCTGTTAAGAACAGGGCAACACTGGGGGAGATTAGTAATTCGTTTAAGACAGTTTTTGGGATTTTTGAACCCAAGATAAGATTCTAGAAAATTTAATGTATCTCTTGAAGTTGAAAAATAAAAAATATTATACTACGTAACGGTATTATGGTCCTGAACCACGTATGCGAATAGACCATGTAGCAATAGCGGTTAACAACCTTGATGAGGCCGTTAAGAACTATGAGAAGGTTTTAACTGCTAACAACATAGAAGTCGAGGTAGTGGCAAACGAAAAGGTGCGAGTTGCCATGATAGAGCTGGAAGACACTCGAATTGAGTTAATGGAACCGACAGAGGAAACTAGCACCATAACGAGATATCTAAAGGAACATGGCGAGGGAATACATCACATCGCTATAACCGCAGATGATATAGAACATGACTTATCCAGGGCTTCAGGAAATGGGATGAAGGTTCTAGGACAGTTAAGGACAGGTTCCTGTGGAAGAAAGATCACATTTATACATCCGAAGTCTCTGAACGGTGTGTTACTGGAACTATGTGAGCCTCGCTCGCAGTCTGAGTCTCAGAATGATTCACAGACGGAGACTGAGTAAGACTCTCAGGAATAGCTCTAACAACTGCAAGCGGGTTTGGGAGCGAATTCTCGAGTCGCAAAATTAGATATTTCGTTTGATAATAAGTCTGTTCAGAGCTTCAAATTTAGTCCACATTTGATGCATTTAACCATGATAAACTCCTTTTCCCGTTTTAGCACTCGAAACTTATTCGAGCTACATTTAGGACAAATTGGGCACGCACGTAAGGGTTTACTCATTCCAATTAGGAAATGTTCGCCTCAGAGCGTTTACCCGTATAGTGGTGATTCTTGTCACCACGCTTGGAACCAACCGATTTGAGTTCCTCGGGGTTCTCGAATGTCGCTAATGTCTTTATGCGATCGACGCCATCTCTGTAGCGTATGATATCGAAAACAGACTTAGGAACTAGATTGTTCCATTTTTGTCCGTTCAGTATTCTGTTCCTGATATAGGTACCATTGTATGATTTCCTGTTTACAAACCTTGGACTTCTCACTTCTAAATGAGAAGACGCAAGCGCGACGACTAACTTATTGCCTGAATACAATATATCAAATGGAGGTAGCATAGAAACTAAGTTAGGAAACCATACTGCGTTATCCACTACGTCAACAAGAGGTATTATAATAACTCTCGATATCTCGACCCCGCTCTCCGTCAGGCCTCCACGTATCATCAATATTCTCTCTCCCGCAGTAAAGGGATTTTTAAGAGTATAATTCAACTGTGCGCTACCAACTACAATTAATACTTCATTACACTCCTTGAGAATTTGTCTCACTAGACCTAGATGTCCGTTGTGAAATGGCTGGAACCTCCCAATTATTACACCCCTGCTAATAGCCGTGTTCAGCACCTTCTGGACCTAAACATTTTTGCCAACTTAGGACCATTGGTTGGAGACCTACTGGATATTTCGTTTGAATCATCTTGGAATTTCAATAAATCGACCTCGCAAGATACAATCTAAATCGTTCATATTTTTGTCTTGCTCATATATTTGCAGACGGATCCTTCGTGTCATGTTTATAACTCATCACCGTTTTAGAATGCCCACTATAATTGGAAAGCGATGTGGCTGAGAGTGGGTCAGCGGTAAGAGGCGAATTGTCATTTCTTTGGGCTCAAGATCATATGAGCATAGTCACAAGGCTCAGGGAAAAAAATATACGGAGAAAACCTCTAGCTGGCTATAAGCTAGGCTTCTGCTTGCATATAACCAAAGAGACAGCTGTTCTATTGATGGTAGCAAAAGACCTCGGGGCTAGAATATCTGCATGCTCAGCCAACCCTTTATCGACACAAGATGATATAGCTGCTTTCCTTGCTAGAGAAGGAATATCGATTCATGCTTGGCGCGGCCAGAACGAGGAGGAATTCAACGGATGCTTGGATAAGGTCTTGCACTTTAGACCGCAAATCGTTACTGATGATGGTGCCGAGTTACACATCAGAGCGAATATCCTCGGGTGGAAAGGCATTATCGGAGGAACGGAGGAAACCACGACTGGAGTTACCCGTTTAAGGGCGCTGCTGGAGAAAAGATCTCTTCTGTACCCTGTAGTAGGCGTTAACGAGGCCCGGACCAAGTATCTTTTCGACAATAGGTTCGGAACAGGTCAAAGTACCCTAGATGGATTAATGAGGGCTGCAGGGGTTCTTATTGCAGGCAAGAGAGTAGTCGTGTGTGGATATGGTTGGGTAGGAAAAGGCGTAGCTAGTAGGGCTAGAGGGATGGGGGCCAGAGTAACCATAACCGAAATTGATTATATAAAGGCACTAGAGGCATCTATGGACGGGTATGACGTAAGAATGTTGACAGATATTGCAGATAGTGGTGACATCTTTATCACCTGTACTGGTCAAACTAAAGTCATCAGGAAAGAACATATCTTAAAAATGAAATCTGGCGTGATTCTCGCCAACGCCGGACATTTTGATGTCGAAATTGACGTAGGCTACCTTTACGAACAGGACTCCCATCCGTTACACATTAGTGAGAACGTAGATACATTTTATGTCCTTGATAAAAAGGTCTACCTTATTGGAAGAGGAAGAGTAATCAATTTGGTGAGCGGGCAAGGGCACCCACCTGAAGTTATGTCTCTATCTTTTGCTAACCAACTCTTGTCAATCTTATTTATCGCCAAATATCATGGCAGACTAAATAACAAACTTTACAAAGTTCCTCAGTATATAGATAAGAAAGTCGCTCGCTGGTACTTAGAAGCGGAGAAAATAAAGATAGACAAGCTCACAGACTTTCAGAAAGGTTACAGGGATTCTATATGACCTATCTGCTATCCTAAATCACAAAAAATCTCCGCTTTTCGTCATAAAACATAAAATACGATTCAGTTCAACAAGGTAGGAATGCTGCATAAAGTAGCCCGTAAAGGCGAAATTCAAGAGAATAAAGGGAAAGAGGTTAAAATAGATAATGCCAGAATAGCAATATTTTATGCTAAAGGAAAGTACTACGCTCTGGATGCTTTATGCAGACATCAGGACGGATCCCTAGCGCCAGGTCGGCTTGATGGCGAAGTAGTGGAATGCCCCCTTCATTCATGGCACTACAATGTTAGAACAGGAGAGCTGCTGGATTATCTCAAAGGGGTCAAGCTAGCAACGTATGAGGTGATCATTAAAGGAAATGACCTCTACCTAGACATCTAGCATGGACGTAGAAGAATTCTTGGATGGGGAATACTAGCTTTGAGACTGTATGATACGCTCACCGGAGGCAATCCAACTTTGCAACCTATTGATAATATTGTACGGATGTATGTCTGCGGACTTACGGTGTACGAACGTTCACACATTGGTCACGCCAGGACTATAATATTCTTCGATGTGTTGAGAAGATATCTACTATTTAGGGGATATAGAGTAAAGTACATTCAGAATTTCACTGATATAGATGATAAGATAATATATAGAGCTAGACAAGAAGGCGTAAGGCCCGATGAAATAGCAAGAAAATATATCAATGAATACTTTGTCGATTTTGATTCTCTTAACGTGATGCGGGCAGAGAATTATCCCCTCGCAACAGAACATATTCAAGAGATAGTTAATTTCATCGACATTTTACTGAAAAAAGGTTGCGCCTATATATCTCCTAATGGTGTCTACTTCAGTATTAGGTCTTTCGACAAATACGGGAAATTATCAAAAAAGACAATTTCGGAACTGGAATCAGGATCCAGAATCGAGGTAGATCCACTGAAGCGTGACCCTCTAGACTTCGCCCTCTGGAAATTCCAATCAGATCGACCCTATTGGAGTAGTCCGTGGGGCAGCGGCAGGCCTGGGTGGCACATTGAGTGTTCAGCTATGGCATCAAAGTACTTGGGGGACACATTCGAGATTCATGGAGGAGGAAACGATCTTATTTTTCCACACCACGAGAATGAAATCGCACAATCTGAATCTGTATCAGGAAAAGAAATGGCCATGTGTTGGCTACATGTAGGTATGGTCAATATTAATGCTGAGAAAATGTCAAAATCCGTAGGTAATATTATTTCTGTCAAGGAAGCAAAACGCAAGTGGGGTCCAAATGCGCTTAGGATTTATTCTATATCAGGACATTATTCCAAGCCTCTTGACTACGATGATAAGTTGTTGATGGCATGCCTGCAAAAGTGGCGGCAGGCTGAGGTTTGTGCCTACGAACTTCGATTCGCGACAGGTTCCGGAGGAAAAGTAGAAGAAGTCAATAGCCTTTGTAATGAGTCAATACGTACTTTTGTATCTTCTATGGAGCATGACATGAATACTGCCTTAGCACTCAGCATATTCATGAGATTTGTTAATGGACTGAACACGTTCGCAGCAAATGATGAGTTAACGAAGGATATGTCCTTGATAGCATCAAGCCAGTTTAACAAGTTTCTTGACATCCTAGGCTTGAAAGTGGCTGAACCGACTGAGGAAGATAGGCTGCAAATTGAAGCCTTCATTGGACAACGGAATAAGTTAAGGGGGGAACGACGGTTCGCTGAATCCGATGCTATCAGAAAAAGGCTGCGCGATGATTATTCTATCTGGCTAATAGATCACAAGAAACGAACTATATGGATGAAGATTGACGATTCGTTGGAATGGGAAAACTAGCTGTATCATTCTATGGTCTCATTTCGGAAAATTAAAATATGTTGGAGTATCGATTGAAAAATATGAGAGATCCACCGACCACTAGGAGTTGCGCTTTATGTGGCTCACCACTACCACAGGATAACAGCATAAGCTTATGTGGTGAATGCATTAAAGTTGCTGACTGTTGTGACGGCCTTGAGGCTCTTTCTGAGAGGTCTTGAATACACCATTATTCTACCATTTTCAAAGTATCTGAAAGCGTGATTATTCCATTTACGGCGCCTTTTTCGCTTACTAGCACGCATTTTGAAAACCTTACCAAGGGTATAATTGCTTTGGCAGGGACGCCTCCATCAACAATCGGAGGAGGGGGATCCATCATTACTGATATTAGCAGTTTACTTAGTTGTTTCTCATCTTTCTCTATCATACTCCTTGCCAGTCCATCTTCACTAACAAGGCCTATGACGCGGCTTCCTTCAAATACTGGTACTTGGCTTATAGAATGGCTCCTCATTTTGGCAACTGCCGTATGTAGAGATTCATTATTTTGCACGGAAATCAATTTTTTACTACAGATATCGATTGCTTTTAGAGAATGCTCTTGCTCTAGGGATGTAAGTACTTCGAAAATCTTTCTTGCAGTGTCATAACTTGGTTTACATCTTCCGCATTCTATTTGATTAATCATTGATGTGCTAATTTCGGCAAGATCAGCTAGTTTCCTCTGAGTTATTCCGAGCCGTCTTCTAGCCTGCTTGATGTATTCCAGTGTGGGCAACATTTATGGTTTGCCTCGTCTTCATTAAGACCCCGCTATATTCTTGATATCACGCATATAAGATTTGTTAAGATAGTCAAGCAAATGAAGTTTTATATTGTGAACCAGTCAAATTTGATCAGTGACTGCAATTAAAGTAAACTCAGGTCAACAGTGGAACTCTCTCAAGAGGTATAAACTGACAAAAATGTTGAATATGTTGTCTAATATCTCAGGACACGGCACTGAGCTCGTCACAGTGTATATCCCCCCCAAGCGGCCGTTATTTGATGTAATAGCTCAGCTCAGAAATGAGGCGGGAACCGCCTCGAATATAAAATCGGACTTGACAAGGACGCATGTTCAGGATGCCCTTAATCGAACAATTGAATATCTGAAGCTGTTCAAGGAGACCCCTGAGAATGGCTTAGTTATATTCTGCGGGGCTATACCTAGTCCCAAGGGTTTTGGCACAGAAAAGATAGAGATTTATCCAGTCCTTCCTCCTAAACCAGTCCAAATCAATCTCTATAGATGCGATGACCACTTCTGGATTGATCACCTAAAAGATATGATGAAAGATGACAAAGTAGTCGGAATTCTATCGATCGATACCCAGGAAGCTGGACTAGGCATTTTGACCGGCGACAGATGGGAAGTAATAGACTCATTAACGTCTGGGGTTGCCGGAAAGCACAGACAAGGGGGTCAGTCTGCAAGGAGATTTGAGAGACTTCGTAATAACGAACTAAATGAATATTATCATAGAGTTGCAGAACATGCACATACTATTTTTATTGATCAATTTAATGTCAAAGGTCTTATTGTTGCGGGCCCGGGTCCCACGAAGGCAAACTTCCTTAAAGAGGAGTATCTTGATTACCGGCTACAAAAGAACATCATTATAACTATGGACACTTCTTATTCTGGAAGCGAAGGTGTTCGAGAGACTATAGATAAAGTCAATGAGCATGGCGTTATGACAGAGTACCGACTTATGGAAGAAAAAAAAATGGTGAAAAAGTTTATGGGTGAAGTCTTTTCCAATAGAGGACTAGGCATTTACGGCATTGCAGAGGTCATCAAAGCAGCAGAGAACGGTATAGCAGATATCATTATTCTTACAGATAAAATCAGCTATATAAGACTAGAATCAAAATGCAAAAAATGCGCCAGTACAGAATATAGGCTTATTGAGAGATCGTTACTAGTCACGAATAAACAAGATATTATGGCAAAACCATGCAGATCATGTGGTGCAACAGACTATGAAATAAGTGAGAAGGATGTTGTTGACCATCTTGAAGAGATAACAGCAATTACCGGTACTAGACTCGAAGTTATATCAGGACAGACAGAAGAAGGTAACCAGCTAGAAAGTCTGGGAAGCATAGGAGCAATTTTGCGATTCAGGCCTGCTAGTGAAATGTCTTAATCTACTAGTTCTGATCAGGTCTGGATCGATACCGGATATTACTATGTTGGACAATTAGTGCGACTATCAAAGGAACGACCTGATCTTTTGCGCGTTGTATGTAAGCTCCTCGATATTACCTATGGTTCTGCTTGGCCACCTGCCCTTTCGACTATCATCCGCATATCTAGGAATGATATGAACGTGTACATGTGGAATTATCTGGTTAGCTGCTCTGCCATTATTCTGGCCAACACTGAATCCATCGGCGTGTACGGCCGAAATAACTGCCTTCGAAATTTTATAAACAACAGAATAAAGCTTGCCAACTTCAGAAGGGGTCATACATAACAGGCTTTCGTAGTGGGATCTCGGTATTACGAGACTATGTCCAGAACTAATCGGATATTTGTCCATCAGAGCCAGAAAGTTTTCATCTTCATAGGTTATAACGGCCGGCATTTCGTATCTAAGTATAGAACAAAATAAGCATCGTCGTTGGCTCATATGTAAAGACCTCGAAACTACATTTTATAGGTTCTTAAATTATGTAGGATAATTCGCCTTTAAAAAACTTCATATTGTTCAATTTAAATATATCATGAATTCTAAATGTATAACATGGCTGAAACAATCGAGTTGGAAGACTTCGGCATTATGTTCTCTTTTCATTGTCCAAAATGTGATTATCTTAATGAGGAGGTATCCTCTACGGATCTATCAAACGGTAATTCTGAATGCGGCATGTGCGATACTGTGTTTAAGGTAGAAGGTTTAGATGCTGTAAAGATAGCAGCCACGCTCGAATGATACTCTTATTACGAATTAAGGATAATTGAAATATGTATCTTTATGTTTCTGAGAAGTAAAGAAACGATCACTGGCTCTGCGAGGGCTCCTCACCGCGCCATGTACAAGGCAATGGGGTTGAATGATAAAGATTTAGACAAGCCATTAGTTGCCGTGTGTTCTACTTCAAATGAGTCTACACCATGTAATATCCATTTGGGACGCTTGGCGCAGTCGGCTAAGTACGGAGTCAAAGAAGGAAGTTGTACTCCTAGGGAATTTACTACTATTGCGGTCTCAGACGGCATAGCGATGGGCCATGAAGGGATGAAGGCATCTCTTGTAAGCAGGGAAGTAATTGCAGACTCGATAGAACTAATGATGAATGCTCATCAGTATGACGCAATAGTCGGTATTGCGGGTTGCGATAAGAGTCTTCCAGGCACTTTGATGGGTATGGCACGGGTAGATATGCCCGCGATTTTTCTGTATGGAGGGACGATCCTACCAGGGAATTGGAATAATTGTGATGTCACAATACAGGACGTGTATGAGGCTGTAGGAGCATATGAAGTTGGAAAGCTAAGTTTGCAGCAACTTACAGAATTGGAGAATGTAGCATGTCCTTCTGCAGGCTCATGCGGGGGAATGTATACCGCCAATACCATGGCTTCCGTTAGCGAAGCCCTTGGTATGTCGTTGCCCGGGAGTGCATCTCCTCCTGCTGAAAGCAAGAGAAGGATGTTAATATCTGAAAAAACTGGAAAATCAATATCAAAGCTAATAGATAATAATATCAGGCCGAAGGATATCTTGAGCTTTGAGGCATTTGAAAATGCTATTGCTATTGTCAACGCGATAGGTGGGTCTACTAACGCCGTTCTCCACCTGATGGCAATAGCAAGAGAGACGGGAATCAAACTTCAAATCAACGATTTTGAAAGAATCAGGAAACGAACGCCACATATTGCAGATATGCGGCCAGGTGGGAAGTATGTTATGGCAGATTTGGATAGGATTGGGGGTATCCAAATCGTGCTGCGAAAATTGTTAAGCTTGGGGGTACTTAATGGTGATGCTCTTACCGTCACAGGCAAGACCATAGGACAAAATTTATCACAGCTGCGGGCACCTCCGAAAGGAGCTGGGGTCGTCACACCTTTTGGAAACCCGCTTAGCTGGGAAGGAACAATAAAAATTCTAACCGGATCTTTGGCACCAGAGGGTGCGGTTGTCAAGATTGCAAATATCAGGGATACCAGATTTAGGGGAAAAGCCAGGGTATTCAATTCAGAAGAATCTGCGTTCGAAGCCATATCACAGAGAAAGATAAAGATAGGAGATGTACTGATAATTAGATATGAAGGGCCGAAGGGAGGCCCCGGAATGAGGGAAATGCTATCGGCCACAGCTGCCTTGGTCGGTCAAGGAATTTCGGATAGTATCGCGATGATTACTGATGGGAGGTTCTCAGGAGCGACTAGGGGCCTAATGATAGGCCATGTTGCACCAGAGGCCATGGTAGGCGGGCCCATTTGCGTCGTCAAGAACGGAGATTTGGTAAGTATAGATATTGAGCGCGGAAGGATAGATTTAGAAGTGCCTACATCAGAGATTAAGCAAAGAAAGAATAAATGGAGGCCTATCAGACCCAGGTACACGAATGGAGCGTTGGCCAAGTATGCCAGTCTAGTAGGGTCGGCTTCGGAGGGAGCAACTACCCAACCTCATTAGCAGGTGATGGCGGCTTTTAGTTATGCCAAGCTGAGTCATCTATAAATAGGAAGTTCCGAATTCCGTCTTAACTATATGATAAAGATTGGACTGATCGGAAAAACCAATACCGGTAAGACCACATTCTTTAACGCGGCCACTCTTGCTAGTGGTGAAATTTCCAACTATCCTTTTACGACTAAACGTCCTTCTACCAGCTATGGTCAGGCGATAACGATTTGTGTTCATGGAGAGTTCGGTATTCAGGACAACCCAAAAAACTCTCGTTGTGTGAACGGATGGAGATACATTCCTATAGAGCTCATTGACCTTCCTGGACTCATCAAAGGAGCATGGCAGGGAAAAGGATTAGGAAACCAGTTCCTTACGGTTGCAGCACAGTCTGACGCTCTTATACATGTAGTAGATGTCTCGGGAGGCATAGACGCCGGGGGCAGGATTACTGAAGAGGGGGCAGGTGATCCCGTGGCCGATGTTGGAGATATTGAGGAGGAACTAGTGATGTGGTATTTGAAACTGCTAGAAGGAAATAGAGACAAGATAGCTAGGTCAATCGCCGCTGGTGTTGACGGTGTAACTGCGATAACAGATTTTCTAAGGGGAATTGGAGTAAGAGGAGCTCATGTGAAGAAGGCGTTACATGATAATTCCATGATAGAAGACAGGTTTGCAGAGTATGACGCTCAGAAAATCAAAGACTTTTGCTGGAGTTTACGAGACATATCAAAGCCTACTCTAATACTTGCCAACAAAATTGATCTGCCTTCAGCTGCTTTTAACTTTAAGAGATTAAGGGACAAATACAAAGACGTCTTAGTAATTCCTTCGAGCGCTGACGCCGAGCTTACGCTACGCCGCGCAGAATCTCGTGGACTAATCAGATATAATCTCGGAGATGAGCAGTTCGAGATAAACCATCAAAAAAAGTTGAACGAGAAACAGAAGTGGGCATTGAACTTTATTCGACGAGATATTCTCGGTGAATATCTAAGAACAGGGGTACAATTCGCAATCAATGTAGCCGCGTTTAAGCTCCTAGGCATGAACACGGTTTACCCTGTTGCAGATGTCAAGAAGCTATCTGACAAGCATGGTAATATCTTGCCTGATGTTTTTCTAATGGAGCCTAGTTCTACCGTAGAGGATCTTGCCAAATCAATTCATAGTGAATTAGCAACTGGAATCCTGTATGCTATAGACGCACGTGATGGGCTCCGCTTGCCCAAAAATTATATACTCAAAGACAGGGATATAGTGTCAATAGTCACTGCAAAAAAAAGAAAGTAGCGCTGATATCGCAAAAGCGATATTGTTAATCTAAATATGTTGTTTCAAAGGAGATGTCAGGAGCTTAAGTCACGTCTAATTCAGACAAGTTACGATTTACCCATTGAGGCAATTCTTCTTTCTGGTGGGTTAGATAGTAGTATACTGGCAAGCATTATCAGACCTCAGCACGCAATTACGATAGGACTTGGAACAGAAGCTAAAGATTTCATTTTCTCTGAAATTGTTGCCGATCGTTTCTGCAAGAATCATATTAAGATCAGTTTGAGCTACGAAACTTTGCTTTCCATCGTGAATAGACTTATTGTATTGATGAAAACATTTGATCCGATCGAGATAAGAAACTCAAGCGTTCTATATGCAGGTATTGAAGAATCAAAAAGACGAGGCTATACAGGAGTCGTAACAGGAGATGGCTGCGACGAATTATTTGCGGGCTATGATTATATGAGACGGCTTGATACTAATAAGAAGCGTCTAGAAGAGGAACTGGACCGAATACGGGGACTAATGCGTTTTTCATCTCATCAAATTGGAGAGGCTCTAGGGATTAAAGTTAGGTCACCCTATCTCGAGAGACCCTTTATAGGATATGCCCAAGAGATTGATGTTTCAGAAAAAGTCGGCTACTCCAGAGGTAGGAACTGGGGTAAATTCGTCCTAAGAAGATGCTTTGAAAACGATCTAGGTGAAGAGATAGCATGGAGATCTAAAGAGGCACTAGAAAAAGGAGCCAATATAACACAAATCACAGATGTCATCGAAGAGGCTTTCGAGGCGGAGAAGTTTAAAATTGAAGGATTAAAGGCGAGGAATGAGGGTGTAATGATCAGGAGCAGAGAACATCTTTATTATTATCTATTATACCGACGAAATTTCCCCCCTCCGAGAATCGAAGAGAAGGAATTCAATTTAAGATGCTCATTCTGTTTATGCCCCTTCAAGTGGGTAGGTAGCTATTGTAGAACCTGTGGGTCATATCCCGCTTCACCTAAACCTATAACCTAAACGTGTTATTTAGCGCGTATCCTACCCCACGACTAGATGCGTGAGCTAGTCGTCATAAACATGGCTAGTAATAACCATGTTTATCTCATTTCCTTACGGATAGTAGCACGAACTTCTCTTTTTATCCTTGAGATGGTAGGATAACTGTAGCCCTTCTGCCTATACGACCTTACCATTGCTTTCCAGTTTTTTAGCCTCCAGTCAGCCTGACTCTTGCTAAGCATCCTTGTTTCCTTCTTTACGATGCTTTTCCTACCGGGCAATAAGTATCCCCCTGAAAGAGCTTTGTACCTGTTGAATGCAAATCGCAGCCCAAAGAGAATCATTTCTGTTGATAAGTAACTTGCATAAATTTTCATTTCTTTGTTCTGTTCATCAGTTAATTTTAACCGAAGGATGAAATCTACCATAATTCAATGACCAAGGCCAACTATATATTTCTAAACTCGAGTTCTGAAATGTCACCTGCAGCCGTAAGGCTAAATCAAGCAGTACTTCTTACCAGTGGCTTCCAGACAATCCAGAGCGAAATCAAGATCCTTTATGTCATGTGCTGCTGTAAGAGATATTCTTAACTGCGCATTGCCTTTCCTTACTGTAGGGTATCTTATTGCTTGAACAAAAACTCCCTTTTTTAACAGGGAATTTGAAGCATTTATGGTAGACCTTTCATCTCCTATTACTATGGGTATAATGGGGCTAGTGGAATTACTGGCCAAGAAGCCGAGTTTTCGAAGTACACCTACGAAGTATTCGACATTTTTCCAAAGCTTCTTCTGTAAGAAACCTTTCGATGCAACATAAATTGAAGCCATCCCTGCGTTACACAAGTGTGATGGAATAGCCGAAGTATAGATAAAATGTTTAGATTTGTTTATTAATAATTCCCTTATGTTATGCGACTCTGCTACGTAACCTCCGAAGCAGCCTAACGCTTTGCTTAAACTGCTGACATGAATGTCTATGCGCCTAGAAACTCCTAGTAGATCAGCAGTACCAGAGTAATTGTTTGGATGGCCTAAGATGAAATCACCGTGGGCATCATCCAGAATGGTTATTGCATTTACGTCTCTTGCAATCTGACAGATTGCGGGGAGATTTGCGATATTGCCATTCATACTGAAAACTCCTTCGGTGACTATAAATTTTCTTTTAGGGTCCGTCTTATTATCAGTATCAATAAGCTGGCGTAGATGCTTCACGTTATTGTGGCTAAATATCCTAATTGAGGCTCCACTAAGGCGACATCCGTCAATAATGCTGCTATGATTGAGTTCATCACTGTAAATGATGGAAGCCTTATCAGCCAACGCTGTTAACACGCCTAAATTTGCCATGTAGCCGGTTGGGTATGCTAATGCACATTCTGCTTTTCGATGCGTCGCTAATTTATCCTCCAGCTTCTCGATGTCTGGTGAATTACCAGACAATAATCTCGAGCTGCACTGAGACACTTGGTTAAGACGACCCTTTGCTGCTTTCAAGACGGATGGAGATTGTGACAATCCTAAATAGTCATTTGAACAAAAGTTTATTGCTCGGTTTCCATTAATCCGAACCTCCATTTTATTTATCGTTGATATACGCCTCAATCTTCTATACAGGTTGGCCTTTCTTATTCGTACAAGATTTTCCCTTGCGTAGTCCTTATTTGTTATCAAGAAAAGAGTTCTTATCTATTAGTGGTGCTAGTTTGATATATATTTCGAAGTCTTTAAGCCCTATATAGCTCTCAAGATCACTTCTATCTGTTCGCTGCCTTTTGTCAGTACCTAGGTTCTGCGAGTCGGTCGAATAAATATTTCTAAACTCGAGTTCTGAAATAATAGACCAAGGAAAAGATGGTAGCAATTATATGTGTCGTAGTGGACTCTCTTGAGCGTGACTGATTATACCAGTGAGGATCCGGCCTTCATTTACGATATTATGGAGAAGGTGCTTCGTGGAGGTAGGGTTGAATTTGACGAAGCGGAGCGTTTGATAGGCTCAAAGCATATCTTCACCCTTACTAGATGCGCCAACTTGATAACCAGAAAGTTCACTGGAGGCGTTGTGGATGTAGAGAGGCTGGTGAATGCAAAAGCTGGCAGGTGTCCAGAAGATTGTTCTTTTTGCGCTCAGTCTTCATTTTATGATATAGAGTCGGGCATAAACAAATATCCGTTATTACGCAGGAAAGAAATCATAGAGGCGGCCACAAGAGCGGAACAGAGTGGAGCGAGCAGCATTTGTCTTGTGTGTGCTTACCGTAGTGCACCGAGTAAAGATTTCGATGATATTTGTGCTGCTATTGAAATCATAAAGAAGTCCTTGACCATAGATGTTAACGTTTCTCTAGGGTTTACCACACATGAAAGAGCAAGGCGACTTAAAAACCTTGGAGTTAAACGTTACAACCATAATTTAGAAACGGCTGAAAGCTTCTTTAGACAGATATGCAAAACGCATGCTTTCTCTGACAGGGTCAACACCGCTAGAATAGTTAAAGAAGAAGGTTTAGAACTATGCTGTGGAGGAATCTTAGGTATGGGCGAAACTCCATCGCAAAGAGTTGAACTCGGTCTGGCTATTCGCTCGTTGCACGCAGATGAAGTACCGATAAACATGTTGATCGCCAAGAAGGGCACACCCCTAGCAAATATATCTTCCATTAATCCTGCGGATGCAATAAAGACGATCGCAGTTTGGCGATTCTTGATGCCTGATGTGATTTTGAAAATCGGTGGGGGCAGAGAACTCCACTTGGGGGATCAACAAGCTTTAGCACTAAAAGGAGGAGCGAATGGAATAATTAGTGGCGGATACCTTACGACGGGTGGAAACAACCCGGATGATGATTTAAACATGATAAGGAGCATTGGCCTTAGTGCCGGTCATACAGGATAATGAATGAATTGCTACTAAATCCCCCCCTATTTTGTCATAAATAACAGATTCTGAATAGATCCTGCCAGGAGTCAAAAGAAGATTGTACAACAACCCAAATCCTTGAACAGGGGATCAGCGAATTTCGCAGTTTTTTGTGCATATGAAATTAGTATGAAAAAGGTCCCGTATTTAGACATTAGTTGCTCACTACCCTTTTTATACTCTCTTTTTTGACATTCTAACAGCTAAAAATGTTTTCACCCTAAATGCTATATTTAAACATCTAAGGCTAAATTGCTTAACTTTTGGTCAGTCTTTGTATGTAAGCCCTTATCCAAGAGCTTCAATTTTTTTGGTTAATTCACATAATACATGAATAAGGAGTTTAAGGTCATTTCTCCCTATTGCAAGGGGAGGGATCACTACCACCGTATTCCCTAATCCTCTCATGAATACGCCCATTTTCAGGGCCTCTTGCATTATATAGTAGTTAGGGGGAATTTTTTTTCCGTTACTAATAAAGTACTGTATTGGTTTTTTTTCTTTATTTACCAACTCTATTGCACCAAGTAGCCCTTTATGTATAACTCTACCTACAACAGAAGAAGCCTGTATTTCTGTAAGTCTATTTCTAAGATAAATGCTGTTCGTAAGTATTCTTTTTAATAAGTTTCGTTTCTGGTAAAGTCGAATGTTTGCTATGGCAACAGAGCAACCCACTGGGTGACCTGTGTAAGTGTGTCCATGAAATAGGTGTCTATTTTCTGAATAATCTGCAAGGAAGGCGGAATATATCTTGTTCCTGCAGAGTGTAACTGCCAGGGGAGAATAACCTCCAGTAAGAGCCTTTCCGAAGCAAACTATGTCCGGATTACACCTTTGGGCCTGATATTCAACCATATTTCCTAACCTACCGAATCCTGTCGCTATTTCGTCAAGTATTAACAACATGTCGTACTTGTGGCATAAATCAGCAATTGCCTTCTGAAAGCCATTAGGATATACATTTATTCCACCTGCAATTTGCGCTCCACTCTCCATCACCATGGCGCAGCATGTATCACAATGTCTTGAAAAGACCTTGTCCAGGTTCTCAATATATTCCTGACCAATGTGACAATAACTGTTCAGTAGAGTAGTGGATTCGGGGGCTCGAATCTTTTTGGACAGTCGCAAGATTGGTTTGTAGTGTTGAAAGTAGCTTGGCACGTATCCAACGGACATAGCGCCTATCGTGTCGCCATGATAAGAATTTTCCAAGGAAAGAAATCTTTTTTTTCTAGTATTACCCTTATTCCTCCAATATTGAATAGCCATCTTTAACGCAACTTCAATAGCGGTTGAGCCGTTATCAGAATAGAATACATGATCCATCGGCTTCGCTATTTCAAGCAGAAGTTCCGCCAATTCGACAGCAGGCTGGTTACCCAAGCCAAATAGAGTTGAATGCTGTAGTTTCCTGACCTGTTCTATTATCGAATTTATTATTTCTTTTCTTGAGTGACCCCAGACATTACACCACATGCTGGCACATCCATCAAGATACCTATTACCGTTGCCATCTATGAGATAAAACCCCTCGCCACGTAGAATGATCTTGTTATTCCACTGCACCCAGTCTTTCATTTGGGTGTAGGGATGCCAGACAAATTTCTTATCCGCCTCCTCTAGGTTCAATCTAAATAAATTCGAGTTATCACAAATAATAACTATATTGCAAAGGAAAGGTTTCTTTATAACTGGAACAGATACGTGTGTAGGGAAGACAACTATAGCTTCAGCGATTGCTTTGAACATGAAGAAAAAGGGATTGAACTTTGGGATTATGAAGCCATTCGCCACTGCAAGCAAGGAATATAGTTCGAAACATAAATCAGCAGATGCCGCTATCCTTGCCAACATTGCCAGTGTGAACGACAGATCAGAAATAATAAACCCTTTTTTCTCTCCACTGCCTACAGCTCCATACACTGCTAGTCTAGTAAATAAATCCAACAAAGTTGACTATTCTAGAGTTCTAAAATCTTATTTCGAACTAGCATCAACGCATGACCGAATGATAGTTGAGGGGATAGGTGGGATATTAGTGCCGCTGACAAGAACAAAGAGTATGGCAGATTTTGCAAAGGCGATAAATCTCCCGGTCATTGTTGTGGCACGCCTCCAGTTGGGGATGATAAACCATCTCCTCCTTACTTTGAAGGTTTGCCTCGATTATAATTTACGTGTCAGCGGGACTATAATCAATGATTTATCCTGCTGGAATGGTCCGATTAAGAAAAAAACCGTAGTAGAAACGATCGAAAAGATATCAAAGGTAAGAGTGTTAGCATTAATACCTTTTATAAGCCAAAGGAACAGGGCTTTTGAAAAAGTAGCAAAGAAGCTCGAAATTTCGTTAGGTCTACTATTGTAGATGACCTAAGAACAGTTTCTTGCTTGCAGATGGCTTGCAGAGGAGGCTTGGACAGCAGTAGCTTACAAGTTCAAATCAGTAAAGAGATGAGTAAACATTTATTTTTCAGCTAGAATTCCCTTTATAGTGCGCCGCTGTAGCTCAGCATGGTAGAGCAAATACATAGTCTCTCTTTAGGGGTATGAAGCTTAGCTGGCTGTTAACCAGTGGGTCATCAGTTCGAGTCTGATCAGCGGCGCTCAATATCCCAACATCTGACAATCTACATCGAAGATGGCCGATACGTGTCAGACTTAGAAAGAGATTATATCGAGTGCTATCGCGTCAGAAAGTAAATCTAGATGACGATTCGATATTATATAGTTATTCTTTATCTCATTGGGTGACACCCACCTGTTGGAAGAGGAAAATAATCTCTCCTTTTTTATTCTGGATTCTAGCTCCTCTAAGTCAAGTTCGACTTCTTCTATCTGTTCTGTGTCAGTGTACCTAATCGTGACCAAAATTTTCCTAACCAAGACCCGCTGCCCGAATCTCTGGGAATAATCCCTTGCATTCCCGTCAACTTCGACTAGCTTTATCTTTAGCTGTGACTTGTTGAGAGCGTCCCTGCTCGTGAGTAACCGGTCATCAACGAATCTATCAAATGTCATGTATGATTTTATTATTGAAGTATTGAACATATAATCTATTCAACATAGCCAAGTCCCACGCAATTACTACATCCAAATTCATAAAAAGGCGTTCCTTCATCAGATACTCCACAATTTGTCATTCGTAAACTCATTCCCACATACGGCTGAACAGAGAAGCATAACGACCCGATTAACTTGATACCGTTTATTTCTATAACACCAAATCTAGCGGGCTTGGAGTCATTATAAGTAGTAGTATGCTCGATTAAATTTCCGATGGGAGATTTAATTCTCCGTAACTTTACCTTTGCCATACAGCTGTAACAATTGTCTACGGGGGGCCACGCAGGAGATCTGCATCTGCCACAATAAGGAATATCAAACGTTCTATTTTTGAGATCACTTAAGAACTTGTCCCTAATCATAACACACCCTTAGCTCCTAAGAATAATAACTGAGGAAGAACTTCCAGCTGCGGCCATATTGTGAACCAGTCCCGTCTTGCATCCTTTGACCTGTGTCCTCCCTGCTCGCCCAGCAAGTTGCGCAGCTATTTCTGCAGTTTGAGCAACCCCAGTGCATCCAATCGGATGCCCGCAACCCAACAATCCTCCACGGGGATTGATGGAAAGTTGCTGTTGTGCCACAAACTTCCCACCTTCTCCCTTTGGTGTGAAAAACAAATCCTCGTATGCCATAATTTCCATGATAGTGAACGCATCGTGTAGTTCAACGATGTCAATTTCTTGCGGGTTAGTTCGCGACATTCTGTACGCTTCCCTAGCAGCTTCTCGAGTCGTATTCAGTCCTATCTCCCCTTCACACAGTAATCGAGACAAGCTGGCACATGTCGTCTTCTGTCCTATTCCGTTAATCCAAATGGGTCTATCTGTGAACTCTTTAGCCTTCCTCCTAGAGGCCAGAAGCAAAGCTGAAGAACCAGAGCAGACGGAAGAGCAGTCTAGTTTTTTTATAGGATCTGAGATTTTTCTTGAGGCCATAACATCCTCAAAGGTTATCTCATTCCTAAACAGAGCAGAAGGATTTTTAGCCGAATTCCGGTGATTTTTGACCGATACTGCTGCCATTTGCTCTTCAGTAGTGCCGAACTTTCTCATATGAGCGCGAGCGAATAATGAAGCCCAATGCACTGGGAGATTAAATGACCCTCTTGTTAGATCCCACCTAAGGTTCTTAGCCGACTCATTAGTCCCACATTCGGCACCAACTACGAGTGCACAATCACAGAGTCCAGCCGCTATTTCTGCAAACGCCGAAACTATGGCTGAGGTCCCTGAACTGCAGAGATTGTCTATCCGACAAGAATTTTTGGGCTTTAATCCCAACATTTCTGAGATGATGCTCGAAGTGTACTGCAGTTTAGAACACGTAGAAAGTACCACTGATTCTACTTCATTGCGATCTAGATTTGTTTTTCTAAAGAGTTTTTGGCAAGGGTCGCAAGCTAACTCAAAGATGGATGACTCCGCCATTGTGAACTTGGATGTTTCAGAGGCCACAATGGCAACTTCTTCAGTCATTTCCGTCAAAAGCAGTAAAGACTTCTCTTATCGATCCTTCCCCATTCTCCACTGGGTTTATTTGTAATATAGGCAGAGAGATACCAGTGGACATAAATTTCTTAATTGCTTTTCTACAGTCCTCCTTAGTTCCGTAAATAGCTAAGGAGTTCAACATTTTATCTGTCACAAATTTGCTCGCAGCATCTAGTCCCTCAGCATTGTATTCAAAAGTTATGTCTCGAACTTCATTTCTGAATCCATTTTCTGCTAAGAACTTGTTGTAGTATCGACCAGCAGCAGTGTAGAATGCTATAGTCCTAGCGGCTCGCTCTCTTCCCTTTTCTGGGTTCTTGTCTGATACAGCCGTGATTAGAACACAGGCGATCTCAAAATCTACCTTCGGACGTCTAGATCTAATAGTTGATACCACTCTCCGAAGCTCGTGTTCAGGACGAAGATAAAGCAATATGCCGTCCGCAATGAAGGTAGATAGCAAGATCATCTTTGGATTGATAGCAGCAAGTAAAATGGGAACACTCTTCCTACTAGGTCTAAATGCTAGTTTGAAATTCTTTATCTTGCATATTCTTCCTTCATAATTAATGAGTCCTCCCGCTAGAATTAATCGTATACATTCAACATATTCTTTCATCCTTTCGACAGGGTTTTCAAAACTCAATCCGTGCCAGTTACTAGCTAAAACAGGAGTACTAGCTCCCAAGCCTATTAACATCCTATTATTAGACAGGATATCTATGGTAGCTGCCGACATGGCAATTGTGGATGCAGATCTTGAATAAATACTAATGACGGAGGTCCCAAGCTTAACACTATTGGTTACTTGAGTTAGCGCCCCAAGAGAAGAAAATGCTTCGCGCCCCCATGACTCTGGTATCCATACCGAGTGGGTATTATAATTACTGTTTGCCTCCCTAGCTGCAAACAACATCTCCTCTGGAGTCATAAGAGTCCCCAGACTATAACCTACACGTTGGATGCCCATTACAACAACCGACTATTCTTTATTTCTCTTCCCGCTTCTTCGATGTCCTTATGAGAATCGATAGAGCGCCAGAAAGAATTCTCGTATCGAATTGCTTTGAGTGCCCTATCCCTTATCATCATAGGCAGGGCTGTCACCTCTATATTGCCACTGTCTGGCAGATAACTGAAGACTTCTGAACTGAAGTAGTACACTCCCGCATTAATCCACCTATCTTTAATCTGCGGTTTCTCTTCGAAGCCTATTATATTAGAGCTTGCGTCTAGCTCAATTACACCGTACGGACTTCTCAATGGAACGACGGCTAACGCCGATGATTTCAAGCCATTTCTTAATATATGCGGATCTAAATCTGTCAATATATCTCCGTTTATCATGAAAAAACCCCCTTCTCCCACTCCAATAAGGCTTTCGGCATTCTTAAGCGCCCCCCCAGTACCTAGTGGTTCCTCCTCTACGACATAGCCAACCTTTACTCCAAACTTACCTCCACTACCTATAAAGTCGATGATATGTTCCTTAAGGTATCCAACACAGATTACAATTTCATCTACGCTGAATTTTCTGAACCATTTTATCTGCCATTCTATGATCGGTTGATCTAGTACCTCAATCATCGGTTTTGGTCTTTCATTTGTAAGCGGTCTTAAGCGTTTGCCGAGTCCCCCCGCAAGAATAACACCTTTCATAATCTCCAGCTCTAGCCTAATTCAAAGAAAAACAGGTCCAGTAATTAGCGGTCTGTTTATTGATAAAAAGTCCTACTAATGCCATTTAACACTTTCATTCTCCGTCTTCGCGTGAGTAGATATATAGCCCATCCAGAAATACTCTCTGATCCTTTCCCTTTACTTTTGTCGAAGATTCAATATTAGCGGCGGTTTGAGATACGTCCTCAAGGCTCGGACCGTCAACGACAACATCATCCCCAATTATATTTACTTTGGTTGCATCGCCAACTATATGCGATATCCTTGGTGATCTTTCACCAAAAAAGTTTTCCACATGTATCTCCCTTCCTTTTACTTTAACAGAAATCGGAAAGTGTGCGAAGATTATTTTTAATTTGTATACAAATCCTTTATCTGCCCCCTTGAGCATGTTATTAATGATACTTCTAACTGTGTTTGTAATCGCTAGGTCTCTTTTTCTTCTACCTGAAGGTCGGATAGTTATTATCCTGTCTGACACAGATATCAAGGCTGGACATTTCTGAAAATCTTTGCTTATAGTTCCTTTCCTACCAGTAATGACTAAACGTTGGTCTTGTCTATTTACGCCAACACTTTGGGGTATCACCAATACAGCTTCATTCTTTCCCTCAGAAGACATAGCCAATTAACACACCTCCAAGACCCTTTTCTTGTGCTTCATGATGTGACATTATTCCTTCACTTGTGGAAACGACTAGGATCCCCATGCTATAAGAAGGAAGATACTGGCGTTCCCAGTTTAGATATTCACCCTTTTTTACACTAAATCGCGGCGTTATGACACCGCATCTATTAATCTTTGCCAACAATTGAACACGAAACTTTCCTGCACGTGCGTCATCGATTTGTTCAAACTCTCCTATGTATCTATGCTTTTGTACAGCACGCAGCACATCGCTCGCAAATCGAGAAGCTGGAACCACAATACATTCTTTCTTCCTTCTGGTTTCGTTATTATACAGAGTCGTGAGTAAGTTAGACAAAACATTTAATGCAGGCATTTTAGTATGTAGCCCTCTAATTATATTTGACGAATCCTAGGCTTGATGCTACTTCTCTAAAACATTGCCTGCACAGCATCAAATCATATTTCTGTATTAATGCAGTATATTGACCACATCTCCTACACCATCTGGTCCCTTTTCCATGTGATACCTGCTTTCTACCTGTTAAACTATAATCCCTAGGCTTTGGCACTACACTATTTCAACTCCGAACGTCTGCTTCAAGAATCTAATTGCATCTTCTCTTGTCACCCTATGGCTCTTTCCGATACTAGATTTATTTCTTTTCTTAGTGACCCGATATCCTGGTCTGGCCAACGCCACACACACGTCCATACCAAAGATTCCAATCTCTGGATCGTATTTAGTCCCAGGAATATCGATGTGCTCATGGATTCCAATCGACAAGTTTCCGAAACTATCAAAAGAAGAAGCCTTCAAGGTGTTTCCCTTGGCTACAAAGACTCTCTTTATGAACTCAATTGCTTTGGATCTCCGTAAGGTAACCATAGCTCCAATAGGCTCACCTTTGTGTATGCCAAAGTCTCTCACTGTGTTCCTAGCGCCACAGACCTTAGGCCGTTGATAAGTCAAGGTATTCAATGCTTTTTTTGCCTTCTCTATAGGTTCCCCAGACCTTCCAACCCCAGTGTTTATTACTACCTTACTAATCGCTATTTCCTTCATAGGGGAGGATTTTTTTTCTGATTCCACTCCTAACTCACCTGAATTGCCGGAACCTCTGATCCCACAGCAATTACGATATCTACGGGCAACTCCACCGATTTATCGGCATAAGATAGTAATGCCCGCTTAGGGAGAGAAAATACACCGTCCCGCACATCTTGAACATTGCCAATTATCCCTGCATTTTCACCTCTAGTTATCATCGCAGAACAACCTTTTTCAAACCTAATATGAGTCAAAACCTTCAGTTCGGGTAGACTAACTATGCAACTGTCTCCTACGTCCATCTTGTCATCGGTAATAATAGTTTTACCATCATGAAAACCGTATTGTAATTTCCTCCCTTTTATCGCCGTCTTATTCGTGACCTTAACTACTTTTGACATTTTTTCTTGGCCAGAAATGCTAATGGGTTTTAGAATGTCGGAATTCTTTGCAACAAAGCGAAAGGCTTCTCCTGTGGGAACGAATTCCAGTACGTCCATCAAACCTATTCCGGTGTGGATATCTGAACACATCCGCCCATCAACTTTTATTTTATTGCTATTCACAATTCTCCTGGCTTCCTGCATTGTGCTACAAACTTTAAGAATATCTCGCATGACAACACCTAGTGGGTATGCGGTCCTCTTGGAATGAGGGCCAGCATGTACTTTAAGAACAAATCTATTGTGCTTTCTCTCGACTTTCCAAAATTTCGGAGCCATCTGCCTCTTCACCCTCGTATCGCCTCCTTTTTTCGCCATTATTTTGCTAGCTCCCTTCTCATTAACCTCGAACAGTTTTGGCTTCCCGACGACTTTCTGATGATCTTCGCAGCTTCTCTTGCCTGTATTTATCATCTAAATTCAAATTTGTTATTAAAACATTTGAAGAGTGGATCTTGACCTTCACGTTTCCACCACGGACTTTTTCTCTTTGGATACCTTCTATTGCTAAGGTTCCGGTCGTGGTGTTCACGGATTCGACCTTACCCTCAATCCCACTGTATTCTCCCTTCATAACCCTAACCGTATCTCCCTTTATAACGCGGTATGATCTACTGTGGTAATTCTGACGCAAATTGTCTCCCAGATGAGCTGCTATCGAGGGATCACGTATGTGCTTTGAAACATGAACTAAGTTTGCTTTAACTTTTGACATATTAAATTCCTATATTATCATCGAAGCTAGATTTGCGATTCTTGGCCATTTTTCAGCTGCTTCTGCCGCGACAGGTCCCTTTATGTCTGTACCCTTGATCTCTCCTTCAGGGGTGACCAACACAGCCGCATTGTCTTCGAATGTTACACGCAACCCACTCAGCCGTCTAAGAGGGTACTTTTGCCTTATTATCACGGCTCCAAAGATCTGCTTTTTAAGGTCTGCTCTCCCCTTTTTAACTGTAACTGTGACAAAGTCTCCAACCGCGGCTGATGGCATTCTGGAATGCCTTCCCTTATACCGGTTAACCATAGCTATTCTTAATAATTTGGCGCCGGTGTTGTCAGCACAGACAAGAGAAGCAGTGACGGGAAGAGCTCTTGTAATATACGGGCGAAACTCTTCTACTCCTTTTGCCGAAACGGCTCTTGTCCTAGCTGCCATCTGTGCTCGCCTCAATAACGGTAAACGATACGGTCTTCGACAAGGGTCTGCACTCGGCTACTTTTACGCGCTGCCCCTCTGTAGCAGATATGCATGATGGCAGATAGGCGTGCAACTTAGACCTGCTTCTCTCCAATCGCTTGTACTTAGCCACAGGATGAGGATATTCTATTGCAACCACAATCATCTTATCAGATTTTGAGCTCACAACTATACCGCTAAAAGATTTGCCCCGAACAGGAAGGGATCCATGCAAAGCGCAAACAGGATCAGTACAAGTCTTTCGGGGTGGAGCAACAGTTATACCGATATTTCTGACCATATCAATCACATTAACAGTTTCTTGACACTCGATCCTCTGGTCTTCCTACCAAGGATGAACCAGTTACAAAGCAGGCGCCGGATTCAAGTGCAAATCTAATCTTGGTAGCATTCTTCTTTGGTATCAACTTAGTCCCTTTCGATGTTCTTATTGAAAATGTATTTTTTGTTTCACTTATAACCCTACCTGATACACCTCTCAGAGTCACTATAGTACATTCTAAAATATGAACATTCAATCCAACAATTTCATGACATAACAATGTAGCCGCTTCAATCATACCTTTTACCCTCTTTTTCATTCATAATGGTCAAAATCCTCGCAATGTCTCTCCTTATCCATCTGATGCTGCCAGTTTGCTTTTTTAAGGTGCCTTTTGCCCGTTCTGATTTCAATTTTAGCAGTTCCGCTTTAAATTCGGACAATTTATCTTTAAGATCTGACTGATTCATTTCTCGGAGAACTTTCAACTTGACCCTAGCCGTTAGCACTTCCCTCCGCTGCCAATGCCTTTTCCTGCCTTTGTTCGCTAGATACCTTCTCTTGAGATAATGTTTTACCGTCTGCCACACTATTCGTTTCAGACACGGGCAGGGGTTCTCCCTTTCCTTGATTGTCTACGAGCTCAAATTCATCAGGGATCTCTTTTCTTTGAGCTATTCGCAACTGGACTCCCATCAAACCCATCTTGGTCGAAACGTGAGTTATGCCTACGTCTACTCCCCGGGATGATACGTCTCCACTCTTCGGAATTATGCCTGCAGAATGTTTTTCAAAATGCGCCCGTTCACTTCGCAGCTTTCCTGAGATTGAAACCTCTACACCTAAGGCTCCTGCGTTCATCACGGTGTTGATAGTCCACAGAGCTGCTCGCCTAAATGCAGTCCCTCTTTCGATTAGCTGCGCTATTCTATTGCACATTATTTTTGGATTCAGTTCAGGGACAGCAACTTCCATAACGGAAATTTGAGGACTAGTGAGGCCAAATTTCAGTTCAAGTTTGGTGGTGAGGTCTTTAATTCCGGTCCCCTTACGACCTATGGCTAAGCCTGGTCGAGTTACATAGAGGGTAATCCTGGTCCCAAGAGGGGTCTTTTGGACATCTACGTATCCGTATCCTGCGTCCTTTAATGTTTGTGATAGAAATTCGTCGAGTTCCATATTTCTGTAATTGCTTTTAATAACATTTCTTACTGTGCTCACGATATTACCTTATCTCCTGGGCAACTAACTCCACTTGCACTAAAGTATCTATTTTTGGGCTCGACCTGCCCATAGCTCGGGGCACAAATCTCTTAATTTTTCTTGCCTTATGGACTACAGCGCTGATTATCTTGAGCCTCTCCAGATCCATACCTTTATACTCAGCGTTAGACTCCAAATTGTCTAAAAGCTTCAGAAATTCCTTTGTGGCTTTTTTTGGAAATCTGCCCGCAGAAAAACCATTGCGAATATTAGATCTATGGGCAACCTCGTTGTTGTATCGTCTATACGGAACTGCTATTTCGCTTAATAAAACCCGCTCGAGGAACTCCCTTGATTTCTCCAAAGCCATTCCTTGGATTGCAATTGCAATTTCCCTACAATGTTTGTGAGAAATAGACTTGTCTCTTATCATAGCCCTGACATGTCTTGATTTGTCAAATTTTTGAAAGGCATACGTAGACTTTCCCATAAACTTCACTTCAAAGGAACATACAAGCTAGATCTCGAAGAACCTACACCAGGTGCACCGTGTTGTACCCTCTTATTTGTAATAGCGTATTCCCCTAGGTAATGGCCAATCATTTCTGGCCTGATAGAAACGGCAGAAAACTCCTTTCCGTTATGTACGTTTATCGTAAGACCTATCATGTCAGGAAGAATTATCATATCTCTTACATGAGTTTTTAAAAGTCCCCTTAGTTTGCCTTCCCTAGACATCTTGATCTCTTCGCGCAGCTTTCTTTTTTCATCACTCATATACCTGTCAACTCGCTTGTCTAATGATCTGCGTTGCCGCGAGTTAAGGACAGGCAATATAGACTCTATAGACGATGACCGCAACTGCTGTAAGGTGTAACCTTTGAATTTGAATTCACGTACCAATCAGAATCAGTTATTTCCAGTTGACGTACTCCTTTTAAACCTAACTAGGAGCATATGCTAGCTAGACCAACCCCAATCGTGTAGCAAGATCTCGCGCTCCAGCATCAGTTTTGAATTTTACAAATGCTTTCTTCCCCGAAATTGACCTAGTAGTATTTACTGTCGCCGCATCAGCCTCGTAAACCAGGTTTAAGGCTTCAATAATTTCTCTTTTAGTCGATTTTTCTGATACTATGAAGCATAACTTGTTCTCTTTTTCTATGAGATTAAACGTCTTTTCTGTTACGTACGGTTGGATGAATGTGCTATTTGCCTTCTCCATCGAGATAGAAATCTCCTTCTTACTATACCCTTTCATCTCTTGCCGATCTCACCTTTGGGACGATCCAGGCTTTCCGAGTCAGATCTATTCAGATTATATAATGCGCTCTTCGAAAAAATTGTTAATCTTATCGGTTTTGATCCAGGAGCCAAATCGAGTACGCTTAATGATTCGATTGGCTTTATGTCAACACCAGGAATAGTCTTAGACAGCCTAATTACGTTCGATCCCTTCCTTACCACCAACAACGCACATGTACCTACTCGTTTTTTCCCCTTTTCCACAGTCTTCCCACAGGCTCTCCTTAGATCTTCCGCTAATCCAAACGCCATAAGAGTCTTCAAAAGGTCGCGTGCCTTAGTAATAGACTCTATACCATCAGAAGATATAATGGGAAAATCGGAAATACCTTCAACGCGATGGCCTCTACCTAAGATAAGATCTTTGCGAGCAGTAGCCGCTATTGCTGAGGACAAACTTAGACGTCGTTCTTTTTTATTTATTTTTTTACTGACTATTTTCCATGATTCAGGTGGATGCGCAAGCCTTCCTCCTCTGACGCCCGCCACACCCGCAGCTTGACCCGCTCTGCCGAATCCCTGTCCCCGGATTCTAGCAAGCCTCGCGATTCCTAGACCTGTATTCCTTGACTCAGAGCTCACCATTTCTCCCGCGACCGGATATCGACCTTGTTTCTGAAAACCATGCGATCTCAAGTTAACATAAACTCGGTGAATGACTTCTGGTCTGTATGGAGTTTCAAAGACCTGAGGTAGATGTATGGTACTCTCTGTCGAGCCGTCCAAGGACCTGACAACTAACTTCGACTTCATCCTATCATTACCTCGATCACTTTTGGCTCAGCTACCTTATTGTTAACACCTCTCATCGGCTGACGCAGTTTTATCAATCTCTTGGGAACCCCAGGTACGGAGCCGTGCAGAACCAAGTAGTCCTCATTAATAATGCCAAAATGCTTGAATCCCCCACTCGGATTGATATGTATCTGGCTATTCTTGCCAGCTGATGACATTAAAAGAATTCTTTTGTTATATTCGGTTCTTTGGTGAAATCCTCTTTGACCTTGTCTAGCAACCGTATACATCACTACTGCGGGAGATATAGGCCCAAGTGTTCCAACTGCTCTAACGCTCTTCCTGGATTTATGTTGCTTACGTTTAACCCCAAATCTAGTTACAGGTCCTTCCACCCCTTTTCCTCTTGTGATGCCTAGGACATCAACATATTGCCCTGATTTAAAAACGTCTCCTACTCGAATTTCTTTCCCAAATAGGCTTTTGATATATTCAAATTTCTTTTGATTGTCCATTCCCGAAATTGCTAACTCAAAGACAAAGGGTTCTTTTTGGGACAAGTTGGCTTCTCTAGGAAAAACAGTAGCTATGGCCACCAAGCTGTCTGCCGAGGGTAAAAGATGATATGCCTTGTCATGGACCTTTTCATTATATCTCATCCTTGCTCTCCGAGCAACGTCTTTAGGTATACCCTTAAAGGGCACATCAAAAAGAACATACTTGCCGTTAACTCCTTGTTTATATCCACGAATACCCATTATTCGAATCGGAGGAGTAGCAATCACTGTGGAAGGATTCAGGAAAGGCTTGCCGAAATTAGGGGTCTTCTCACGGTCATCGGTAGTTAAAACCCTTATTCCGCCAGCCTTAAAGCCAGCAAATCCCATAAGAGAAGGTTTATCTTCGTTAATGTCAGGCCAATTCCTGATTCTTGCCTCTAGACTCTTCGCGCGAGATCTCGGCCTAAATGCCATACTTCCGCGTCGAGGCGCACTATATTTTCGATGGCCCATAGGTAAATCACCCTTGTCGGTATCCCGTTAATAAATTTATAACCTATCAAAGACTGCGGACCTCAAAGGTCAAGAAAATAATTAATAACGGCGAGTGTTCCCAAGAAAGCCTCCTCTAATCTGACGGTCTTTGTTCCCTGACAGGGGAACATATTGACTATAAAATGACATGAACCTGGATTGTATCCTTCGTTGGCTAGGATTTCGGATACACCTCTTCTGGGAGACCCGAAGACTAACAAGATTCTTCTTTTAGATTTTAATTCATACAAGAGTTCGGAATTAATATTCTTTAGCGACTTGCCTCGCCTTGATGCTAAGATTACCACGCTATTTGTAATCTGATTGAGTAAAGACATCAAGGATTTTGTTTCGTGGACACGAAATCCCCAATATGAGGAGGTAATCTTTTCTTCATCTATTGCCTCCGCACGAAGTTTAGGAAAAGTAGATTTCAACTTTACACACAATTTTGCCCCAACAGGAGCCTTACCATCTAAACGCACAAGGGGGCCTAGTCCTATATCAACGAAGAGTCTGTCCCTGACCCTTACTGCAACTCCAACTCTTATTTCACCCTGTTTAACCGCCTCTATTCTGCGCCAATCCTTGTGATGGGCCGCCCTTATTGGAGGAAGAATCCCGGCGTACCTCAGCTCCTGCATCTGCGGATATAAGATCTTTCTTAGATATTGTGGAGTGTCCAAATAACGTAACATGAGTTTGATCAATCTGCGATCTGCTTTTTTAGCTTGGGGATCCTTGTCTTGATATAAGTATATGGTTTTCACTCGGAAAATTGCTGACGCGCGTGCGATCTGGCCTAATTTTAGAGTTTTGTCTCGAAGAGTCTGCTCATCCAAGAGACAAGAGTCAGGTATGGCCACGGAGATATCTACAAGATCTAACATTATTCCTGCAACAAATTTTGGACCATCCTGTCTAAATTAGGGTTTGCTCCAAACACTTTGTGTCTCAATACCCCTTTTTTGTCGATGATTATTGTGGAAGGCGTTCCTCTTAGATTATACGATTCGAACGTCCTAGCAGAAAATTGCTTCACGTTAAGGTACCGCCTGACACGTTCGAAAATCATCGATTTATCCTCTTCGCTATAATAACTGAAGCCTTCCACATTGGCTTCTATATAGCCCTTTATTCTAGTTTCAGTGACTGGATTAGATTCCTTTACGACTAAGTCCATTGCGATCGGAAATGGGATCTTGTAGGGCAATCTGTTTCCCGGAAGTAGCTGACCATACTCTCGTAACGCCCTCAGGGTTTCACCTATTACCTCACCAGTAGACACCAACATTTTCAAATTGTCGAGAGTATTTTTTTCATAATCCTCAAATGCAGTAGCCAAACCAATGACCTTGACTGCTTCTCCTCTGTGACGATTGAAAATGTTGATGAGTTCCGGAAGGCCGTAGAGAAAGCAACCTGGGCAATTTACTTGGAAAACTTCAATTACAACAACGTTCCCCTTTTCCTGGGTATTATCAATGGGCTTGCCCTGGACCCATTCCGATACCTCGATCTTAGTGGCAAGGGCCCCTATTTGAGCAGACATAAATTGGGTCTCAGGGTCATCTTTAAAAATTCTAATACCTTAACCCTTAGTGGTTTTATCCTTTGCTATAGCTGCATATCTTGTTATATCGTGGTCTTCCACCTTTCGCATGGTCTTTGTTTCATTATCTATAATAGCCATTTTCACATGTTTTGTTCCTGTTTTCTCTTCGCTTACAAGGTATATCGACTGCATCGCTAGCGCGCCAGCATCATCCATGGATATTTCCATTTGGTATTGCTTCTCCAAGAACTCGGTAACTTGGTCACTGCCTGCCCCTATTGCCACAGCATCGTATCCGATATATGTTCCACTAGGATCGGTCAAGTATAGTGATGCTCCGTTCTTATCAACTCCAGCTAGAATTAAGGCTACACCGAATGGCCTTACCCCAGCATACTGAGTAAACTGCTGTGCCATGTCAGCTATATTCTTTGCTACTCCCTCTACATCCACAGGTTCATCATAAATCAGTCGGTTACTCTGAGCAAAGAACCTAGCATGGTCGACTTGTGTTCTAGCATCAGGGATATAGCCTGCTGCTGCAACGCCAACGTGATCGTCTACTTGAAATATTTTTTGTGTCACGTTAGATATTTGCAATTTTCGGGCTTTCTCCTCAACCGCTAGAATAACGCCATCGTTGCTTTTTACTCCTATAGCGAGGGTTCCTCTCCTCACCGTCTCGATGGCATATTCGACCTGGTAAAGCCTGCCATCTGGTGAAAAGACTGTAATTGCTCTATCATATCCTGCCGCTGCTGGTAACAACTCATTTTCTACTACTTCGTATTCTGCAATTTAAATTTACCTTAGACACGTAATCCACTAGGTTTAATTCGGATCAATGCTCAGTTGATGCATTGGTCCAGGACGATGTGATTTTCCATGGCCATCCCAATGTACTTTGCTTTCATACGAAAAGTATTGAAATTACACGCGACCAAGAACTATCGCGAAGGGGTGATTGCATAATTGGTGTTGGATCAGATAAGGGTTGTTGTCATTTGGATCCTCGATTACGCCATGCTATCGTAAGGGACGAGACAGAGATAAAAATAGAGATAATTGTTGGCGATAGCTCTCTCGAAATTTTGGGACGGGGAAACCGCAGGTTATCAGCATTAGATAAGAAAGACATCGTAATACGCAAATCCAACTTCTGTTGTCCGAGAACCTTATCAGTGCTATGTGATAAGGCAGCGACTGATATTCCAACTAGTACCGTAGAGAAGCTTCGAGATCCCGAAACCAGGGGGTTACTTAGGATAACAGCAGAATAGAGCTGTAATTGTAAATCAGCAAGCTGATAAGATTTACAATTACACTAACAATAAATTTATCCCAACTTGGTTTGAGTGATCTTCTCATAGGCATAAACGTATCTCTCTGACAATTGGTTGACCAGTTCCGGGGGTAAGGCAGGAGCAACAGGTTTTAGGCCCTTTCTCGAATGTTCGTCGATTATAACCTTGAATCCAGTATTGATTAACCAATCCCTCAATATTTGTTTATCATAACTCTCTTGAACCTTGCCTGGAGAGTAGTCTGATTTTCGCCATAATCTAAACTCGTCAGGTCCTAGAGAATCAGCCAGTAGAATAATGTCGCCTGCTGGGTCGTAACCAAATTCAAATTTTGCGTCGGCGATGATAAATCCGGCACGTCCGACAACATCACTCATCTGCCGGTAAAGACTGATGGATGTTTTCTTAAGATAAGCTAATTCATGCGGCGACAATGTTCCCGTTCCCGTCATTTGGTCTTCAGAAATAGGAACATCATGTGTATCTGACTTTGTGGTAGGATCAAATAGCGGTTCTGGAAGCCTTGAAGCAAGTAATGGCTCAAACTTTCTTAGGCTTGGATAAATGGCTGGATTCTTTGCACATCTTTCAATGATGCTACCATAAAAGTACCCTCTAACTATAAATTCAATCGGTATCATGTCTAGCTTCTTTACTACCATTGTGTTCAAGCCCTTGGTAGCTATCATATGGTTTTTGACATCCAGCTTATTAAACCAAAAGTTTGCGAACTGACATAACACCTCTCCTTTCCTCGGAACTAACGTGGGCATTTCAACATCGAACGCTGAAATTCTATCCGAAAAATGAAATAGATAGTTACTCTCCTCCGTTTCATAAACATCTTTGACCTTCCCTTTGTGAACGAGTTTCAACTAAGTTCTACCTCGGATCCAGTTCATGACTAAGTACCCTCTTCGCTTACTATCGAATAAGTTTTCTCTATGAAAAAATAGTTAGAATGTTGTTCGCTGTTCCAGAATACGTGAGCGGAACCTCACAGCTGCGCAGAATGGAGAAAATTGTTGATTGAGGCAAAAAAATATTTAATTCATAATCGTAAGATACCAGATATAAAAATGCGACCATTCAGGATAGCAGGCATTTTTAAAGATGTAACATACGTTAGAGAGGATAATCTATAGCGACCAAGGTCATGGCGGGATTCGAACCCACGACCTAAGGTTTACAAAACCTTCGCTCTAACCATGCTGAGCTACATGACCCTAACTTTAATCCTAGGATTTTTTTTGCGTAATTAATACCTATAGGATAGGCTATAAGATACGCACAATTTAAATGCGTTAGTATTCACTACGATGTGTGAAGAAGGCACATTCTCGAAAAAAATTTCTGATAGCGGTTAATATTGAAAATAAGACGTACTTGGATGATCCTGAAGGTGATACTATATTGCGAGAACTTATAGTGAGAGGTGGATATTCTAACGTTGAATCGGTTCGATCGGCTAAGACACTTAAGATGGTTGTTAGATCCAAATCAGAAAATGAAGCCCTTAAGATTGTGGAAAGTCTATGCAAAGACTTGAGGATATACAATCCCGTGTTAAGTGATTGCACGATCATGTCTGTTGGTCCCCCTGAATAGAAATCATCTATTTGTATGATCAGGCTTATTATTTGTAACTGCTCCTTGGAGGAGGAGCTCTGTTCGGAGATACTTTGCAAGATCTGTTACTGTAATAATACCGATAGCTTTTCCCTGTGATAGTATAGGAAGTCTTCGTATGTTATGGTTTAACATTCTTTGAATGGCAACGTCTATGGAAGTCTCTGGGTCAGCGAACGTTCGAATCCTTGACATTATTTCTGCCGCCTTCACCCTGGATATTTCCAACTCCTTGGCGCAGATTTTCTTTACAAAATCTCGTTCAGTGATAATTCCTACTGGTTTTTCTTTTTCTAGAACAATGACTGAACTGATGTGTCTATCTGCCATGAGCCTAGCGGCGTCAACAGCCCCTCGATTTAGGTCGATTGTAATTACCTGCTTTGTCATAATATCCTGAACCCGTTTAGCCATATCTTATCAATTGAGTATGTTAACATAAAAATCTTGTAAGTATTTGCAGGTAGTCCGTCGAGCAATCTCAAGCTAGGGTTTAATAGATCAGTAGAACCATTAGAAATCATGTAATGCCTAAGGTAGCAATTATAGTTTTTCCTGGGAGCAATTGTGAAAGAGATGTACAGGGCGTACTTAGTAGAGTATACGAATTCCAGACTGAGTTGGTATGGCATACTAGAGGGAGGTTAGGATTCTACGATGCCATTATCATACCCGGGGGGTTTTCATATGGAGATCGACTTAGAGCTGGTGCAATCGCCGCCCAAAGCCCTGTTATTAAAGAGATCAAGAGACTAGCAGCTGATAATGTTCCGATCCTCGGAGTATGCAATGGATTTCAAATTTTGGTAGAAGCCGGTCTGCTTCCGGGCGCATTAACAACAAACAGTTCACTAAGATTTGTATGTAAATGGACACCTGTGAAAGTCATTAACAATAAGACCCCATTCACTCTAGGATATAGCAAGGGTGATTATTTCAGCATGCCAATAGCACATGGAGAAGGACGATACATCGCCAGCAGCACTTCGATAAAGGCTCTAAAGAGAAAAGACCAGGTCGTATTAGTATATGCCGGTGATAATCCGAACGGTTCTATTGAAGGAGTCGCAGGAATATGTAATGAACAAAGGAATGTCGTAGGGATAATGCCTCATCCTGAAAGGGGCAGTGAATCTCTACTAACACCTACCGCGCTTAAAAATTCCTTCAGTTTCTTTGAATCCCTTAAAGACTATTGCAGCCGAAGCCATTAAATTAATAATGGAAGTTTTAATCGCATATGACGTCTCTAACTCCTTATGAAAAACACTACTTAAGAAAAAGATTGAGACGTCGACCTAATGATTTAGAGTTAAGCATCATCGAAGCAGAATGGTCAGAGCATTGTTCCTACAAGTCCTCAAGGAAATTAATAAATAATTTACCAAAAAATGGCAGGCACGTTTTGGTGGGTCCCGGCTCTGACGCAGCTTTGCTTGACGTAGGTGACGGATATGTTCTGAGCGCCCACATAGAAAGTCATAACCACCCGTCAGTGGTAGACCCATATGGTGGAGCTGCTACCGGAGTTGGTGGAGTGATCCGTGACATTCTATCTATTGGGACCAGACCGATTGCTTTGTTTGACTCTCTTAGATTTAGTGATCTATATCGAAATGCAAATAACTATTCTAGGACGAAATGGCTCGTTACAAATGTGGTGAAAGGTATATCAGATTATGGAAACTGCATTGGTGTCCCGACAGTAGCCGGCGAGGTCGAGTTTGATATCTCTTTAGAAGGATATTGTTTAGTTGACGTAGCCTCTATTGGATTCGGCAAATCCGAGCAGGTGATTAGAAATTGGGCGTCGAGTGGCGACTTTATTATCCTAGCGGGGGGAGCAACTGGTCGCGAGGGAATGGGAGGTGCCGTCTTTGCGTCGAAAGAGATGCTTGAAGAGAATCGATCCGCTGTCCAGGTTCCAGATGCCTTTCAAGAAAAGATATTAATAGAAGCAACAATGGAAGCGGTAAACAAGCGTTACGTTAAGGCTTTGAAGGATTTGGGGGGAGGGGGGCTCTCATGCTGTCTCTCCGAATTATCGGACACTATAGGAAAGGGTTTTGAGGTTGAATTAAGCAGTATTCATTCCAAGGGAAATAGTCTTAGTCCATCATCCCTCATGGTATCTGAATCACAGGAACGTATGCTGTTTCTTACTGATTCAGAGAAATTAAAAGGCTTAAGGAGGGTTTTCCGAAAGTTTGGCCTTGGTTTTAGTCTAATAGGCAGAGTAGCGGACCACCACGATTTAGTGCTAAAATTCGGAGGAAAGATTGTAGGAAAAATGCCTTCTAAGCTTATCTGTCATGCGCCGATCTCCAGAAGATCGTCTGCCCGACCACCATACATCGATGAAATTCTGGCAACTTCTATTTTACCCGCAGAACCCAACAATCTAAGAAAGTTACTCTTATCGTTGATTTCTAGTCCATCACTTGCCAGAAAGTCCTGGATATACCAACAATTTGACTACGAAGTTGGAACTCGGACAGTCTTAAAACCGGGTGCCTCTGATGCCGCTGTCTTAAGACTTACCGACAACAAATTTATATCCATGAAATTGGACGGGAATTCAAAACACTGCTTCTTGGATCCGTATTATGGAACCTTGGGCTGTCTATCTGAAAGCTCTCGCAACGTAGTTTGCACAGGAGCAGAACCGATAGGTATAATAGACCATCTTCAATTTGGTAATCCGGAAAATCCGCATACATTCTGGTCATTAGAAGAATCGGTGAGAGCAATAATAGACTATTGCAACTTTATGGATATCCCGGTAGTCGGAGGCAAGGTGAGTTTATATAATGAGACAGCCCGGGGGCCAATCAAGCCCACCCCTGTAATAGGGTGTCTAGGACTTATAGACGATGCTAGGTGGATAACTAGACTAGGGCTAAAACTACCAAGCACAATTTTCATTATCGGCTTAACATCTGATGAAATGGGAGGCTCAGAGTACTATGAAACATATCATAAGTTGGTGGGAGGTTCTGTTCCTCGCCTAAAACTTTCAACCGATAAGTTGAATCGAAACACTATGATTTCCTTGATACGGAACAATCTTATCACGTGCGCACATGATTGTTCTAAAGGGGGATTAGCTATTGCGCTATGTGAAATGGCTCTGGAAGGAAAAACAGGACTTGAAGTTGAACTAGACTCAATACCCAATACTTGCAGCAGAAATGATAACCTCTTGTTTTCTGAGTCTCAGTCTAGGTTCGTATTCGGTACAAATGAGCCTAGGTGTGTAGAGGAACACCTCAAAGCTATACCTGGGCTTGCTTATGCAAGGATAGGAAATTCTAAAAAAAATAGAGTAATATTTACCAAATCTGGTTCAACCGTAATTGAAACTTCGCTCTTGGAACTAGAAGAGAAGTTCAATTCGCTGATGCGGGAAATGTGACAGAGGACGTCTGATGCTAAATTATGGGTAATGATAAGCTTTTATCGTATTCGATCTATACTGGTATTATGGGATTGCTGACCATCGTCTGTAATTCAATATCTCAAAGTCATAGACCGACGGAGCATATTCGATATGGTTCATGAGAATTGTGGAGTAGTTGGCATATTTTCTCTAGACAGCGGGAACGTTGTCCCCTTGGCTTTAGATTGTTTGCGTGCCCTACAACATAGAGGACAAGAATCATGGGGAATCGCAGTTCGCGGCAAGACTCCCTTTCGGCGATTAGGGCTTGTTTCTGGTAGTGCTGAGTACTTTCAAAGGCTTGTGAAGAAATATGCGTCTAGGGCAGTAATAGGACACGTGCGATACTCTACCTTCGGCAAGAGTACTATACAAAACGCTCAACCATTAAAAGTCAGAGATTTATGTGTTGCACATAACGGGACTATCGCCAATGTGGAGGAAATGGCTGGAATGGTAGGAAGTTGCAGTTTTACTCCCCAAACGATGAGTGACACGTTAATTGCAACTCAGCGCCTCGTGACTCTAATAGGGACGGACAATGATCTCAATCAAGCTCTTGGAGTTATGAAGGACGAGATGGTTGGATCCTTTTGTTTTACTTTTCTAACTGATGATGGCTCTGTTTATGCAGCTCGGGATGTAAGAGGCTTTAGGCCACTTGTTTTAGGCTATCATAGGCTAACTAACACGTTTCTAGTCGCGTCAGAGTCCTGCGCTTTCTCAGCAATAGGAGCGGAACTACTTCGTGATGTTGAACCAGGGGAGTTACTTAAGATCAGCGAAAATGGATTAGAAAGTTCTCAATTTACAAGGAGAAAACCCCATTCCCATTGTGCCTTTGAATATACTTACTTTGCACATCCTAGCAGCATAATGGAGGGGGTTGATGTTTACGAAGCAAGAAAGAAAATTGGTAGCTTGTTGGCAAATAAATTCCCTATATCTGAAGCTGATGTAGTTGTTCCCGTACCAGATTCTGCCAGACCTGCAGCACTTGGATACGCTCAGCGAATGGGAATACCCTTTGAAGAGGGCCTCCTTAAGGATCGATATAGCAAGAGAGGCCCTATGAGGAGCTTTATTGAACCCTACCATGCGAACAGATTGGCTATAAGTAGCAGCATTATTCCGATAAGGGACGTCGTTGAAGGAAAAAGTGTGGTTGTTATAGATGACAGCATAGTTAGGGGTACGAGCTCCGCTTCTATTGTAGAAACAATTCGAAGGGCTGGAGCCAAGAAGATTAGCATGTTAATTACTTATCCCCCCATTCGATTCCCTTGCTATGCTGGGATTGATTTTCCCTCCCAAGAGGAGCTTTTGGCGTATAGAGAGGCCATGAACGAGTCCGATGAGGTTAATATTTCCTCCAAGATAGCTCAAAGCATAGGTGCAGACTACGTAGGTTACAACGATACGTTGAATCTTGCCAAATCCATTGGCCTACCTGAGACGGAATTATGTTTTACATGTTCCACCGGTGATTATTCCCCTCTCGGAATCAAACCAATTTTTAGATCAAGGGAAAAAATGAAAGGTGACAGAACCCTGAGGTAGCTTCCACCTACCACTAGTCTCAGGTCGATATACATCAATTCAATGATTGGCTCATGCGAAATTTGACTCCGAATGAAAAATATAGCATAGACCACTTAATTCAGCCATGAGATTAATAGTCATGATGGCTGGAGGGCTGGGATCATTAATAGTCATAATGGTTGTATTGTATTTGATATCGACGATCCCAACCAAAGATTTCTCTTTAGACGTTGACGCAATGAAAGACGAGCAATCGTTATTTGTTAATGCTAGGGTTGTCCTCACAAATAATGGAAAAATGCCATTAACTAATTTGCGTGTCTATTACGGTAACGAATCGGTACCTGAATCTATTTCTAAACTTGATCCCGGTCAAAAAATGTCATTGTCTCCGCCTTCCGGCAGCAATCTGGAGAAGGTGATGGTTTCATCGGATGAAGGATTAAACATAACAAAGGAATATCGTGCGCCCATCAAGTTGCCCGGCATGATAGGTTCCTGAACTTAAAAGGACGAAGTGGAGTACTTTTGGATTCCAAGCTTTCTTAGCTTAGCGTCTTTCAAATTGATTTCTCTATTGAGCTTTCTCTTATATTCTATAACTCGATCGCCTATCTCCTTATATCTTGTTCCCACGATCTGACACGCAAGTAACCCAGCGTTAGCAGCTCCATTAACAGCAACAGTTGCTACGGGGACTCCTGGAGGCATCTGAAGTATCGAAAGAAGAGAGTCAAGTCCATCGAAAGAAGAACTTTTAATAGGAACTCCTATTACAGGAATCGGAGTAATTGCTGCGATCATGCCTGGTAGGTGAGCCGCTCCGCCCGCTCCTGCAATTATAGATAACAATCCACGCTTTTTGGCACCCCGGGCATATTGGAACATTGCGTCGGCTGTTCTATGGGCAGAAAGAATCCTCACTTCATGCTTCACATCGAACCCTTGCAGTATACGAGCCGCTTCTTTCATAATAGCTAGATCAGAATCACTACCCATTACAATTCCAACAAGTATTTGAGACAGCTCTATTCCCATCCCGATAAAATCATGCTTTTTCTAGTGTCAAGAATTTCCTTGCTTGTATTGCCCTTCGAAGCGCGCACCGTGTGCTGGTAGCCATGACAGTTATATGACCCAATTTTCTGTCAACCCTGGAGATTTTCTTCCCATACAAATGCAGCTTCGCGCCCTCTATTGAACAAAATTTTTTCAACCCCCTTATTCTATAAGGTCCGCTATCTGCTGATGAGCCTAAAATATTAATCATCACCGCAGGTGAGAGTAATTTGGGCGTATCCAGGGGCAGGTCTAATATAGCACGAAGATGTTGTTCAAACTGAGACACAGAACAGGCCTCAACTGTGTAATGACCCGAGTTGTGGGGTCTAGGAGAGACTTCATTTACCAGTATTACGTTATTAGTCGTTAGGAACATCTCGATTCCGAATATCCCCGAACCGTTAATGGCACTGACTGTTCTTTCTGCAATTGTCTTGGCTTTCTGTCGAATTGATTTCGAAACTCTGGCTGGGGCTATTGTTGTTTCGAGTATGTTATTTTTGTGGATATTTTCTACAACAGGAAAGGACTTAATCTGACCACTCTTGTTTCTGGCTACCATTACAGATAGCTCTTTACTGAAGTCAATGAACTGTTCAACCATGTATCTTTTCGCATTGATATGGTAATTCAATTTAAGTAGATCATTTTCTGAACGGATAAGTGTGTTACCCCTTCCATCGTAGGAATCCTCGCATGCCTTCATCAAAAGGGGAAAACCATACTTATTAGCAAAGTATTTTAAATTTGTCCTTCCATCTAAAAGATCAAATTCTGGCAAAGGGATTTTCTTCTGCTTTAGATAAGTTTTTTGTCTGTACTTATCTTGAATGATGTGTAAAATCTTTGCAGAAGGATGAACTTCATATCTCCTTGCTTCCAATTCTTTGAGAATAGATGAGTTTGCTAGTTCAATTTCATAAGTTAATAGATCACACTTAGATGCTAAATTCCTTATAGCCATCTTATCTTTAAAATCTGCCACGATTTGCTCGTTAACTACTGTAGATGCGGGACAATCTTTCAGTGGATCCAGCACCACGACCCTATATGACATTCTCCTAGCTTCTTGGGCTATCATTTTGCCAAGCTGGCCACCACCTATAATTCCTATCGATGTCGGCCGCTGCATCTCGAAGGTATCAGCATTTCTATATGGCATAGGATTATATTGTTAGTCGTAACACCGAGGTTAAAAGGGTTGTTTGGGTATAATTTTAAGTCTAACGAAGATCCTTAGAATAGAAGGAAATGATCTCTTCTAAAACATTGAAGGCAGATGAGAAGGTAGCCATAGTGACAGGAGCAGGGGGAGGTGTGGGTAGAGCAGTCTCCAAGAGACTTTTTTCTGAAGGAGCTAAGGTCGTCCTAGTAGGAAGAGACCTTTCGAGGTTAACATCGTTTGCTCGGGAACTAGGTGACCAAAGCAGGGTGCTTCCGATAAGAGCGGACATTACCAGAGAAACAGATGTTGTAAATATGATAGAACAAACTGTCTCCGTGTTTGATAGGATCGACATTCTGATAAATAGTGCCGGCACGATAAACGAACCCAGGCCTTTTCATCTCATGGGCGAAGATGAGTGGGATCCCCTACTCGAGACTAATCTAATCGGTACATTTCGCACGACCAAATCTGTCTTGCCAATTATGATGAAATCAGAAGCAGGCAATATAGTGAATATATCTTCCTTGCTCGGAATGCGAGCCATACCGCGCGTTCCTCTTTCAGTTTATGGTGTAACCAAAGCAGCAGTAATAATGTTCACAAAGAGTATAGCGGTAGAATACGGACAGAACGGAATACGTTGTAATTGTATAGCGCCATCTACTATTCGTACCCAAAGTATTGAACCGTATCTCGAGGATGAAGAGGCAAGGATGACTCTTGAATCGTCTTTTCCTTTGCGGCGAATAGGTGATGCCGAAGACATTGCTGGGGCCGTGGCATATCTTTGTTCAAGTGATGCTAACTGGATTACTGGAATAGTGATTACTGTGGACGGAGGGATCTCTGCGAAACAATAGGATTCGTTAATTTGCAATATTGCAATTAAGATTCGCTTCTGAGAGACTCTTTATAATCGTTCACAAGCGGGATCACGTGTCGCATAATGATGTCATGAAAGTTTGTAGTGGTAATATCTAATGACATTAGCAGTACATAGGCAAGCCTGTTATTATCATCTGTAATAGGAATCGTCGCTCTTATCAGCTTCTCATAATGTGATGACGCATAGTTGATCTTTCCTAAATGGGATTCCCAACGAAGCCTTGTGTACTGTCTTGTAGCAGCTGTAATTGCATACTGAGCTCTTTCTTCAGGTGTAAGCAGGGGTGTAAGACCTTTCCTTTCTAAAAAGGCCAAAAGTTCACCATCCTCATCAGCAATACCTGCAAACCTGATCGCAGGGTTTACGGCAATGACCTTATCGCATATTTCCTCGAAAATCTTTCTTTCCAACCTTAGAAGGTATGCGATGATACATATTTTGATTCTTTCGCTCTAACCTAGCCGATCATTTCGCTTGAAATAGCATCAAAACGCTTTATTTGTCCCAAGCACAGATAGATTTGATTGAACAACAAGAAGTACGTTCTTGATACAAGTGTAGTGATTGCCAGAAATATTTGTTCAAAAATCGTGAACAATGAAATAAAAAAAGGAAGTGAAATCATAATCCCCATAGCTGTCTTGGACGAACTACAGTCACAGGCTTCTTCTCATAGGGAACATGGGATTATGGGTCTGGAGGAAATCAGGAAAATAAGGGAGCTCTGCGGAAGTAAAGGAATACTTATTCAATTCGCAGGAGAAAGACCAACCCTCAATGATATTAGGCTTGCTAAGAGAGGACGCATCGATTCCATTATTAAGGATCTCGCTAAGGAGAATAAGGCTACACTTCTAACTGCAGACCATGTTCAACACCTCGTAGCGTTAGCCCAGGGGATAAATTCTGAGCTTGTTAGTACTGGGCTGCCAAGCACTTACGGTAATTTTGAGAAATTCTTTGACGTAACTACTATGAGCGTGCATCTAAAAGAAGGGGTAGTGCCGGCGGCCAAGCGGGGAAAACCTGGAGACTTTCATCTGTTGCCGCTATCGGAGGAAAAAATTTCAAAAAGTACGCTGAACGAGATCGCAGATCATGTGGTCGAGAGTGTAAAGATCTTAGACCAGGGATCGATTGAGATTAGCAGGAGGGGTGCAACTATTGTTCAGATAAGAGGATTCAGAATCGCTATTACGCGACCACCATTTTCTGAATCTATTGAAATTACAATCGTGAGACCGATAGTGAAGCTTTCACTGAGCGACTACGACATTAGCGAGAAGCTTATGCAGAGACTTGCTGAGAAGGCGGAGGGGATTATGATCGCCGGCCCGCCTGGATCCGGCAAGAGTACACTTGCCAGCAGTATTGCTGAATTTTATTCACGGAAGGGAAAGGTAGTAAAAACATTCGAATCTCCACGAGATCTGCAGGTGTCTCGTGAAATAACCCAATATGGTACCTTAGATGGTAGCTTTGAGAAAGCTGTTGACATCCTTCTCGCGGTGAGGCCTGATTATACTGTTTTTGACGAGGTTAGAAGAAGAAGTGATTTTATTGTCTTTTCAGATATGAGATTGGCAGGGGTTGGGATGGCTGGAGTTGTACATGCTAGCAGTCCTCTTGACGCTGTCCAGAGATTTATCGGAAAAATAGACCTTGGGATGATACCTCATATCGTAGACACTATAATTTTTGTCAAGGACGGCCGAATAAGTAAGGTATATGAGGTAACTATGGCCGTCAGAGTTCCGACTGGCCTGACCGAGAGCGACTTGGCTAGACCTGTCGTAGAAGTACGTGATTTCGAGACGTGCCAAATCGAATATGAAATCTACACATTTGGAGAAGAGAACATCGTTGTCCCTATATCAACGGTAGTAGACTCAGCCCAAGATGCTATTAGAAGATTGGCCGAATCTAAAGTCAGGGACATAGTAAGAAGATTCGATCCGAAGGCCGAAATAAGAATAATGTCCAAGGACAAGGTACAAATTAAGGTCAACAAGGATATTGCCCCAGTGATCATAGGAAAGGGGGGATCGACCGTGAATGAACTTGAGAAGATACTGGGAATTAGTATTGATGTCGAAGTGAAGACACCTACAATCGGACAAGAAATTTACTTTAAAGTTAGCGAAGGAGGTTCTTCGATTAACCTTCAGGTTGACCCATCTTCTATTGGAAAAAGAGTTGATGTTTACATCCAAGACGAATTCCTTTTTAATAGTCAGGTCGGTAAGAAGGCTAGAATAAAGGTCGACAAACACACTGAAAATGGGCGAAAACTAGTTAACGCAGTCATGGCCAATCAAGAAATCAAACTTTTTCAAAGTATAGGTTAGTGATTTGATAGTCAATCGGTCGTAGTCGTAGAACTGAAGCGGCCAAACATGTTGTATGTATTGGTGATGCACTGTCAAATCTCAGTATGTCAAAATATGCATGTCAAATACGCAGTTTGTGTGTCAAAACTTGTATAAGGGGAAACGTGAGTTAGTTGACGGTAGAAATCATGGAGGTAATCGCAAGGTTGCAGACCTTTGATACCCAGAGAAAGACAAGGTCAGGAATACTACTTAAGTTTGCCGTTTAAACTGCCAGGTCTAATTCTTTCTATGCATTGTAGAAATGTGAGCCTGCGGGCTATTTGTTCAACATTAAATGAAACGTATGGAATTAAAGCATCGTATCAGACAGTCCACAACTATCTGAAAAGATGTGAAAAATTGTTATCTGAATACATGAATAGTCTAAGACCAAAGTTTAGTGGTCATGTCAATATCGATGAACTCTATGTAAAGGTTGATGGTGAAATGAAATATCTCTTCGCAGCACTTGACTTTGATACACGATACGTACTCTGTACAATACTCTCACAGAAGAAAGACCATAAAGGGGCAAAGAAACTATTCCAACAGCCTGCCAAAGTTACAAGGTATAGTAATATCAATCAGACAATCAAGACAATAGTATCTGATGCGCTACCAGCTTATCAGGAAGCATATGATACTGTATTTCGGAATGACCCTAGAACAAGTACCAAAAACCCTCCCGAACGTAACTTTGGCGCCGCAATCAAGGGAGAGGTAGACAACAACATAATGGAACGCGTTAATAATACAATAAGAGGAAGAGAGAAGAACTACAGAGGATTAAAAGACGATGATACTCCCATGCTTCCGTTGTTTGTAGCATACTACAACTTGATTAGAGAACACCATGCCATTGATAAAACACCAGCAAAGGCGGCTGGTATTGACTTAGGAATGTCTGATGACGAATGGATTGAAGCCATCAAAAAAGCTCATGAATACAAAAGAACTGGAGGGAAAATAAGATTATGAGAAAGCTAGTTCATTTGTTAAATAACTTTCTAAATGGATTTTTCTTATTTGAAAAGTAGTCTATTATTGAGGTTATTAATAACGAAATGCCGAATATAAGAAGAATATCACTTAGTTCTATGGCGTGTTGTTTTTCTTTCTCTAAGATCTTCTTAAGTCTTTCTGCCTCATACACTTCTAATTCCCCTAATTCGTATTTGTTGATTATTCTTTCACGCTCACTGATTTCTTCAGGACTTAACTCTACCATGTCACAGTGTTTTGACATGTTAGGAATTGACAGTGCAATTGGTGATGATATAATAATGTAAGGTGGTAGATCTTATCTCATAAGGTGGAGTCGATAGAAATGGGAAAGAATCAAACACTGGAACATGTGGCATTGACAATTGCCGGAAGTGATCCATCAGCTGCGGCTGGAATACAGGGTGACCTAAATATGTTCTCAGCTTTAGGTGTTTACGCATGCACTGCTATTACCGCAATAACTCATCAAAACACAAGAAAGATTGGAAGTGTAACCCCAGTTGACGCCGATTTAGTCTTCCGTCAAATTTCTGATATTATAAAGGATATTCATATTACTGCTATCAAGATCGGTATGACTTACAACTCTTCCATAATTAAGGCAGTGGCAAAAGCTCTTGGTTCGGTCAGGTGTCCAATAATATTAGATCCAGTGATGTATGCAACCAATAAAGCTGAGCTAATGGAAGAAAGTGCCCTAGAGTGTCTTCTCTCCACATTTGCACCGATTCTATCCGTTATTACCCCAAATATAGTGGAGGCCGAGAGAATTTCAGGTCAAAGAATTGTTAGAAAGACGGACGCTATGAAAGCTGCTAAGAAGATCCAAGAATTAGGGGCAAAAAATGTTATTATTAAGGGTGGACATGAGGTTTGCGAGTTAGTTACAGACTATTTATTGAAAGAGGATGGAGAGGAAGTCTGGATTTCTAGAAACAGAATTTCAGTGGGGGAAATACATGGGTCAGGGTGTAACTTCTCAGCCGCTCTGACAGCTTTCATCGCTCGCAACTTCTCCTTAAGGGATTCTTTTGAACTAGCAAGTGGATGCATCCATAAGGCTATTCAGAGTCCTTACCATATAGGGAAGGGCTTACCTGTTACTGATCCTGTATTCTCGATCTATGATGATTCCCGTCGATACAATGTTTTGAAGAGGATCCAGGAGGCAATAGATTGTATAGATTCTATCGAAAACTTGGGTCATTTGATACCAGAAACTCAATCAAACATCACCTTTGCGTTAGAAGGAGCGAAAAAGGTTGGAGATGTTGCAGGAGTTAGGGGGAGAATAGTGAGGATCGGGACAAGGGCTAGGGCTTCGACACATGCTCAGTTTGGGTCATCTTGCCATACTGCGAATGCTGTTCTTGCGTATCACGCACTCAATCCCAGAGTCAGGTCGGCGATGAACATTAAGTATGATTACAAGATAAAATCTATATGCAGTTCGGAATTCAAGGTATCTCACTATCAAAGAAACGAGGAGCCTAGACATATTAAGGCACAAGAAGGTCGAAGCATATCATGGGGAATTACAGAAGCACTGAGGAAGAACCCTAACCCTGATATTATATATCACACTGGAACCTTAGGAAAAGAAGCGATGACTATGGTGTTCGGACTCGACCCCTTCGACGTAATCAGTAAATTAAAAATAATACTCAAAGGTTATTTACCTTGAAAACAGTACAATGCTGTATCTTTGTTAGATGTCCAATGCTGGTACTGGGATGAGAATAGGTAAAGAAAATGAAAGCAATAATACTTGCCGGGGGGTTAGGTACTAGGTTACAACCATACACTTTCTTTATTCCTAAACCAATGTTGCCTCTAGGTAACAAACCACTTTTAGAACATATCGTGGAATGGTTGAAAAGTAGTACGCGAAGAGGATCAAAGGACCTCAGAATAGACCATATAATTCTCTGCGTTAGCTATCTCCATAGAAGCATAGAAGACTACTTTGAGGATGGAGGGAGGTTTGGGGTCAAAATCGAGTACGCGAGGGCTGATAGGCCTCTTGCTACAGCGGGGCAACTAAAAACTGCGGAAAAAATGCTGGATGAAACCTTTGTCTGCGTCTATGGTGATTCAGTCTACGAATTTGGTCTTAACAGAATGATTATCGAGCACAGAAGATCCAATGCAATCCTTACTATGGCCCTGTTGCCGTACAAGACTAATCTCAAGTATGGGTTTATAGAAATGAATGGAAAAGGCGATAGAGTTTCAGGGTGGACCGAAAAGCCAGAGGTTTCTGGACTCATAAATATTGGTTGCTATATGATGGAGCCAGATTTCTTGAAGCTTATACCCGCATCGGCGTCATACGGGATGGACGACGCAGCAAGAAAGGCTCTCGAACAAGAAAAACTGGTAAAAGGCTTCAAAATAGATTCTGGTTTTATAGACATTGGAGACAAGAAAACATACCTTGAAGCATACAAGAAATATGTTAAGAAACTGGGAAAAATATGATCTTGTTGGCTTCTGCAGCTAGCTACCTAGGATAGCTACAGAAGTAACTACAGGGGCTAATAATCTATATTCCTTTTCACTTTCTTTTTAGTTGTCGAAAGGCCGCAGCCGATGATGCCTATTCCAGCTATTACGAAGATAATGGGCACAAGATCGATTCCAAAAATCCGGTATTGTGGGCTTATACTCGGCAGAATTGAAATCATCAGCAACAGCATTCCGATCAACAGAATTGTCCCGGTAAGTATGAGAACAAGACCAGGATTCCTATCGACAGGGCCCCTTGATAGACCCATAACTATGCCAGCCAAAATCAGAGAAGGAGCACCTGAAATCGATATGATTTGAATGAGAAGAGCTCCAGGGGCGGTAGTGACGTCAGGGCCTCTGCCCTCTGGACCTATAAGAAAGATATAAAACGATAACATCAACGCTACAAACATTGCTGCCATTAGCAGTGAGCCAAGAGCAACCCACGTTTCCAGAGTTACCATTTTGAGTGGGTTCGTTATCAGGTTATACCTACAAGCCCTGCTAGCTCTCTTCTACATGCAGCCCCCAGTACTTCTGCAGAAGTTTCTGGAGAGACAGGGTTTACGAAGATCCCAAATCCTCTCTGAAGTCCAGACCACTTGTTAGTTTGAGGATACACCTCTATATGCCAGTGTATCTGCCGACTATTTTTTTTCTCCGGCGAAAGATGAAACACTAAACTGTAAGGAGGCTCTTTGAGGCCCTTGGACATTCCACCAATGGTTGCCCTCAGCATTAAAGCAAGGTCACCGATCTCCTTTTGAGGAATCTTTGAAAATGTTGTAGTGTGTCGTTTAGGATAAATCCAAAACTCATATGGATGAGTCGGTGCCCAAGGAGAAAAAGCGAGGAAGCTATCTGTTGCTAGTATCTGTCGTGGGCCGTTGAGCTCAATGGATATTACGTTACACGAAGGGCAATTACCATTTTCGTTAACGTACCTGTGAGAACCCTCTGCTTCAAGCTCTATCATCGGAGGGATGGTAGAAAAGGTAACGATGTTCAAATGTGCATGGTCAACTGTTGTCCCCGCTTCTTCACCGCTATCGACATAGATCGATACGTACGTCACACTTTTTTGAGTGTACAGCCATCTGACTCTTTCTTGAATAACTAAAAGTACATTTTCCCATTGTTCAACAGAGATCTTTGAAAAATCCTGAAAATGCTCAGGTGAAGCTACCACAACTTGATGATAGCCATAAGCAGGTTCGCTATACAATGGCTTATCGGTATACTTGTTATGTGAGACCGCAGTTACTATAGGTGATTGGCTCTGTAATACTCTGACACACCAATCCTCTACGATACTCCCTTCACTATCCGACAGCCTCTGAAGCATCCCCCCTTTAGAAACAAGGGAAATCAGGGCGGGTCCGGTCATTGATTCGTTTCCAGGACAGTAAGGACATTTTTCATCTGAGGTATCCCTCAGATGACCGTAATCGGGGAGTATCACAAACTTTTCTAAAACATAGTCTTTCCTAAGATCACCCAAAGTTGGCTCTGCCCTAGAAATCCTACTTTCCCTTTAATTAAAGGTTCTGTAATTAAAACAGGCGGAGTTAGCTTTCGGCCTTCCTCCATTAATCTAGTTCTATCTATCTCAAAGCCTAAAGTAGGATTGTCTTCATGTAGGACTCTGCACTAATTAGCCGTCAGTATCTACCCACAAATACTGGCGGAATTGTTACAGATACGGTAGCGATGCATACGATTTCGAGCCTTTAAGTCAGTCTCATCTAGCTCCACATCACCACATAGATTATATTTTGGGAAACTATTGGAATTCTATGGCAAAGGGAGGAAAAAGAGCAGGCAGAATTAGAGACAAGTGGCGGGACAAACAATGGGTCGTAGTCAGTTCTCCCCCTGCATTTGGATCTGGACCGCTTAATTACGTTCCTATCACATCAGTTGAAACCAGCAAAGGTAGGGTTATCGAAAACACGATGTACGATATTCTAAGACAGGATCCAACTCAGCATCAAACGAAGGTATTTGTCCAGATAGAAAACATACATGACGGTATAGCGAGTACAATATTTAAGGGACATGAATACGCGAAAGAATTTTTGAGAAGCTTCATAAGGCGAGGAAGCTCGATGATAAGTCATACACAAGATTATACCACCTCTGATGGTTACACATTTAGAGTCGTGATGGTAGCATTTAGTCAAAAAAGGATTAATTCCTCTAAGAGGCATGAGATCCGAATACTTGCTCATCGATTACTTGCTAGAAAAATTCCCCAGTTGACCTTAGATCAGTTTGTACAAGAAGCCACAATGGGAAAAATGGGAGCGGACTTGCTCAGCGAAACAAAAAAAGTTGCTTCACTTAGACACATAGGGATTCGAAAAACAAAGCTGATATCAACGCCTCAATCTAAGCTCGTACACGAGGCTAAAGCAGTCGAGATTATATCTGAACAAACTATCACTGGCGAAAGTTCAGAAACAGAGAAAGTGCTTTCGACCGAAGGGGAGGATGAATAGGTCCCCCATCCAAACAATTTATGGCTTTAGAAAAGGAGCCTATCTTTTCTGCTGTTGATGTTAGTGTTATTATTCACGCTACTGAGGACGAAAATAAAGTTCTAGCAGGCATCTGTGAGACTCTTTCCATCTCTGCCAATAGATTTAGGCTTTCAGAATCAACAGGTCATTGGGGAAACAGGATTCTGCTCTTGAATGTAAGTCTTGAGGGTGCAGAAGCGAACGTATTGTGCCAAACGATTGTATCGTCTTTGGAGATAGATGAAAGGGATCGACTTTCGACTTTTTATCAATCTTCTACTGATGAAAGTGGAAACCTATATTTAAGATTGGACAAACAGCGGATCTGCCAACACAGGATATCGTTGTCAGAGAAAGACAGTATAAGGCTTCGTTTCAAAGCTGCAAGACGATTTAAATTTGGCAGAAATTCCGGTTATCTACAAGGGGGACTCTAAGTTGAAGAGAGCGGACCTGTGCATACGGGACACAGATATCTCGAAGGTCAGAAAAATGGCGCAGCTTCTAAATATAGATGTTATCGGGTCTCCCTCCCGCGACCAAAAAGACAATGATATAGTCTATAGGGTTGATCAAAAGCCTTCGACAGTCACAGAATACCGATATTTAGTGGTAGCTGATGACTTCGAGCAAGTCTCCTCCTCATATCAACCAAACCTTGTAGTCGTAAAAGATTTCGAAAAAATAAAGTCGTTTATCAGAAAAAGGAATTATAAGTCGAAGATCGCTCTGGAGGTCCTCCTGTCTGATATTCGGTATCAACAGGGATACCTTGTAGGTAATTGGTTCAAAAAGATTAGGGAGCTATATAGATTTTGCAGACGATCTAACCTCCAGTTTATTGTATCCAGCGGAGCCAATACGGTCTGGGAAATGACATCTGTGCAATGCTTTGAATCGGTAATGAGACTTTGTGGTATTCCGACTCGCACCTACTGGGAAGAGCTTGAGGGATGGCTAGAAATACAAGATGGGCTGAGACTCTCTTATGCTCAATAGAAAATACAAAAGACGATATATCGGCGTTTACTGGGAAGATCTATTCTTTGATCATAGATCCGTATTCCAGTTAGTCCTAGATAGAAATTCAGAACTTTTCGGATATGTCTTCAACCATCTTTCAAATATCAAGTTAGCCAAGAAGGAACATGACCATCTATTAATAATCAGTTGTAGAACAGAAAATCTTGATCAGATGTTGGTTTCGCTAGCCTTCTGCCGACCCGCTTTGATAGTAGTAGATGTTTCAGGAAGTATACACAAGTTGAAGGCACGTTGGGCGTCTAAATATGCCATGCTTCAGTAAAGATGAATCATTCCAATTAGAAGAATATATCATGTACCAATCTCTATCATCTTACAGGTGAAGCAAGAGAAAAATATACCCAGACTCCTTGTGGCTGGGGTGTCTAGCGGCGTAGGAAAAACCCTTGTTGCTACCGCAATCATGTATCACTTCAGAAAGAGGGGTCTGCGAGTACAGCCCTTCAAGATAGGTCCAGACTTTATCGATCCGTCATACCATGCGGTCATATGCAAAAGAAATTGTTATAATTTAGATATCTGGATGATGGGAGAAAGAGGAGTATTAAATGAGTTCATCACAAAATCCTCTTGGGCTGATATCGCAGTGATGGAGGGTGTTATGGGGGTCTTTGACGGCGTATCCGGAGAATCTGATATGGGAAGTACTGCCCATGTGGCTAGAATTCTTAGAGCTCCGATCATTTTAGTTGTCGATGCAAGTCGAGCAGGACGTTCGATTGCCGCTCTTGTATATGGGTTCTTAAAGTTCGACAAGAGACTTGATGTAATTGGAATTGTTCTTAATAATGTTGCAAGTGTCAAACATCTAAATGCTATTAAAGACGGTTTGGCAGCAAAGATGAACGTTCCGGTTATAGGAGTAATATCCAGAAATGAAGATCTCGCGCTGAAAGAAAGACACCTTGGGTTAATTCCAGCTCTTGAAACCGGAATCATTGAAAAAAAGATTCTTCTAACCTCAAGATTAATTGCTAAAAACTTCTCTCTGAAGTGGTTACGAAAATTTTATGTGAGACGAAAGACTGCCTTGCCGCTGTTGTCAAAAAGGCTTAGCGAGCCTGTTGCCAAAATTGCCATCGCAAAGGATGCCTCCTTCAACTTCTATTATCCAGATACTATTGAGTCTCTTGAGTTGAACAATGCCGAAGTAGTGTACTTCAGTCCAATAAATGACAGAGAACTTCCCGATGGAATTTCAGGGATAATTTTGGGTGGCGGCTTTCCTGAAATCCTGTCAGATCAGCTGGCGAAAAACCATTCCATTAAGAAATCTATTTTGAGGGAAGCGGAAAATGGGATGCCTATTTATGCAGAATGTGGTGGTCTAATGTATCTCAGTAACGCTATAACTAGGTATCACGAGGGCAAGAAAAGGACAAGCAAGATGATAGGCCTGATAGATTCAGAAGTATCTATGAATGATAGACCTATCTTGAATTACACCGAAGCAGAAAATAGTGGGTACTTTTTTAGAAATATAAGGAAGATTAGGGGTCACGAATTTCATTATTCTAGAATTAAAAATGTAGGGAAGGATTTTAGATTTGCCTATGACTTGAGGAGGGGAAACGGAATATCTAATAATAAGGATGGTTTGATTATTTACAACTGTCTTGCTTCTTATATGCACCTCCATTTCGGAGGTGATGAAAGATTAGCGAGGAGACTTGTAGACTTGTGCAGAAGATATTCCAATAAGTGACGGCGATTCTGCTATAGGTAGTGTGATGGAGTACGCACATTACAAGATTGGTGTTATATACAAAGATGCAAAATATTGATAAGTGATCAAGTCAATTTGAACATATATGTCTGTCGCAGCCTTAAATGAATACATCTGTGAAGATTGTGGGTCTATTCTGACGCACAATAATCCTGTTACCTTGCAGAGTATGAAAGAGGTACATAATCAGCTGTGCAGTGTTAAAAGGCAGAGAATCTTATCCTCAGAGGCAGCTAAGGTAGCTCGAGAAGCTCCTCCATTATCAGCTTCAAAAGCACCTAGCGAGGTCAAGCCGCCTTCTGCATTAAAGGCAACAGATTCGGGTGGCGGTGTACAGCCAGTCGGTGCTAGTACTGCAGCCACTGCTAGCGGTGGTACAACGATTTCACTTACTGGTGCTGGGACCGGTTATTCCAAGATGGACGGTCCTATCGATGGGTCATTTAAAACAAAAAGGCAACACGCAGGTACTTTTCAAGGAATAAAAGTATACGGACCTATAGACCCACCAGGTCAACTGGGTATTTGGGGTTCGGAGGTATGCGTTGATTATGATATATGTGTTGCTGATGGAGCATGTATCGAAGCTTGTCCAGTAAACGTATACGAATGGTTAGAAACTCCCGGACATCCCGCATCAGAGAAGAAGCCATTTATGATAAGAGAAAAAGATTGCATTTTCTGTATGGCATGCGAAAATGTTTGTCCCCCTCAATGTGTAAAGATATTCCAGAAAGGTCAATAAAGCCGTAGGGTAG